>JBAXZA010000020.1:0-12238 GCA_041670545.1 Eubacteriales bacterium
ATGTGAGAGTATCACGCATAGTCCGGAAAATTCATCCTCGTTCATGTCGCTGAGATTTAGCTCCTCAAGGATGACAAGCTTTCGGTCGCTCATCACTGGAAGCGTCGCAAGCGACTCCTCGAGCCGCTGCGGCGTATAGCTCTCGGCGTTGAGTATCATACGGTTGAAGGTGTCAAATGCCGGATCAGGTATTACGGCGCGCCTGGTTTCACGCAAATAATAACGTTTGAGGTACTCCTCATCGCCGCAGAAAAGATATCCACGGCGAAGTCCTTTTTTCAGTTCCGTTTTAAATTCGGTCGGCGTCATGACAGTTCATGCCTTAACCATAAAATGTATGTCTGTAATATTGCGTTCGAGCTTTTCACCATTGAATTCAAGCTCATAATCAAGCGAAAGTTTGCCGCCGTCGGCGCTCACGCTGTTATTTATCTCGCGGGTAACGACTGTAAACGAAAGTGAGCCTTCTGCCAAAGCATAGGAACAAAGCTGACGGCGGGCGTCGCTGTTGAAAACAAGGCAGCTTTTTGAATCTCCGGTTCGTGCGAGGGTAACAAGCCCCGGATTATGGGTATCAAGGCAAAACATGGTTTTTGTTTGCCCAAAGCCTGCTTCCTCCTGCTCGTCATATTCGATCTCTATCCTGTTATCATCGATACGAAGCAGACCGTCGGTAATGCAGCGAATGCTTTGCCCCTCCGGATTAGGCTTATGCAAGTCAGATATTTTATAAATATTCGTACTTTCGAGCTCGTCGGTCTGTTCTATATCAAATAGCGTACTTTTTATTGCAATTTTTACCTTTTTTTGCACCGACATATTGTTTTCGGTATTACTGTTCAAATTTATTGCCTCCGTCGCCGAATTAATCGGCTGTTTATACATAAACTAATATCGAAATATTTGTAACAGACGGGAATTGCCATGAAATTTACATTATCAAAGTTGAGTCGCGCATATGCTTGCGGACTGCGTATGCTGTTTTTTTCCGCTGCGCTGATGTGCGCGGTAATGTTCTCTTATACATCGGCTTTCGGCGATATAAACCATATCGCCGCAGATAAAGCAGAATCCGATGTTTACATTGACTTCGAGTGCGAAACAGCCGAAGTTTTCTGCGCGCCCGGTTCGTTTGGCGATGAAGTCAGAGCCGTTGCGCGAAAGCTATCCGAGCTTGGAATTTATGATGGAGTAGAGGACGGCGTTTACACCACGCGTCTATCCGAAGCGGTCATGAGATTTCAGCGTTCGCGTGGTATCTCCGCCGATGGCGTATGCGGTCCGTCGACACTTGTCGCGCTCGGAATTTATACTCCGCCGGTCCAACTCAACTATCGCGTAGGAATGTCCGGCGATTTCGTTATGCGTATTAACCGTGCGCTTGCCGAGCAGGGCTATCTCAGCCGTTCACTCGGCGATCGCTATGTTTACGACATCGCGACAGCCGACGCCGTCCGGTGCTTCCAGCACACAAACGGTATTGCGGTCACAGGAATATGCGACAACGGCGTTCTCGTATCACTCGGACTTGTCGGAGGCGTGACCTCAGACGCGGACAGCGCGTCACAGAGCAAGGTGTATGCGATCGCTAAATTCATCACCGCCTGCGGTATAGATGATTATGCCGCGCAATGCGCTGCCGCTGCCGTTGTATATAATCGCTGCGCAGAAAGCGGTTTCCCGGACGGAATATTCGAAAATCTTCGTATTTTGTACAGCGAGCTTAAAATAAGCGTTTCAAATACGGATAAGCGGCTCAATAAGAACGCTCTCGACGCTGCTAACAGTGCGGCGCAGGGATATGATTTGAGCGGCGGAGCACTTTACATTGATAAAAATCGTCTTACAGCGGGACGTTCAGAGCTGCTTTCCATCGGTAAATTTATATTTTCTAAAGCTTGTTCATAAGTAATATTGTATAAAATTTGCAATACCACATTATACCAATTGTGATAAACCCTTAATAATGTATAAAACAGGAGCGCGGTTTACGCCGCACTTCTGTTTTCTTCTTTTTATTCGATATTATAGATCAGCGGCGATAGGTCGGCACCGGCTTTGGAGCAGACGGAGCATTTTCTTCAACCAAACGCATATCAATCTTGCGCGCGGTGACATCAACCTTTTCTATCGTTACCTTTACCTTCTGACCGAGACTGAAGGTTCGGCGACCGCAATGAAGGGTCATATTACGCTCGTTGTAGTCAAAATAACCGTTGAGCGTTGCGATCGGAACAAGTCCCTCGCAGGTATTCGTAAGCTCGACGAAAAATCCGAAGGACATTACCGAGCTTATGACTCCCTCAAACTGCTCACCGACGAATTTCGACATATAGATCGCCTTGTAAAGGCTCTCGATATCACGCTCGGCGCGTACGGCGCGCATTTCGTTTTCGGTGGACATCTCGGCGCTTTTTTCAGTAAATGAGGTGAGAGCCTCGATGCGCTGAGGAGTCATTTCTCCATGAAGTATCGTTTTAACGATACGATGGACGCTCAGATCGGGATAACGTCTGATAGGTGAGGTGAAGTGACAATATTTTTCTATCGCAAGACCGAAATGCGGCGAGCAGGTGGCGCTGTAACGTGCCTTGGCGAGCGAACGCAGAAGTACATACGAAACGATCGTCGCTATTCCCTGCTCCTTTGACTGCGCAATTATCTTTTGCAGCGAAAGCGGGCGTATCGCCTTGGCGTTGAGCGAGGTGATATCAAGCCCGAGGTTATGCGCAAAGATCGCGAACGCCTGTATTTTTTCCGTCGGGGGATCCTCGTGAATACGGTAGACACAGGGCATATCCTGCCAGAAGAGCCATGAGGCGACTGCTTCATTCGCGGTAAGCATGAACTGCTCGATAAGCCGTTCGGTAATTCCGCGCTCAACTGCGACGATATCAGTTACCTCGCCCTCATCGTTGAGTATCAGCTTGGCTTCGACCGTTTCAAGCTCGAGAGCGCCGTTTCTGCGGCTCTTTGAATCGAGAATGTTATACAGATCGAACATATTTTTAAAGGTTTCAGGCATCAGACATGAATATTTTTGATAATATTCCGAACCCTCGCCTTTTTCCTCAATATCATTTATTTCGGTATAAACACCGCGCACCGATGTGCGTATGATCGATTCCGCCATGCGGCATTCGGTTATCTCACCCTTGTCATTGAGCGATATAAGCGCCGAGAGCGCATACCGATCTACGCCGCCGTTGAGCGAACAGCAGCCGTTTGACAGCGACTTCGGAAGCATCGGAACGACGCGGTCGGTGAAATATACCGAGGTGCCGCGATCGATGGCTTCACGGTCTATCGCGGAATTTTCCCGAACATATTCTGTGACGTCTGCTATATGAACGCCGAGGAGATAGCCGTCTGCGGTCTTTTCGACCGATACGGCGTCGTCAAGATCCTTTGCTTCGGCGCTGTCGATAGTGAGAATTATCTTATCGCGCAGATCGAGTCTGCCGTCCGGAACTATCGGCGACTGCGAAACGCGCTCGGCTTCGTTGATAACCTCCTGCGGAAATTCCGTCGATATGCCATTTGTATGCAGAATAGCGTTATAATTCGCTTCAAGGCTGTCGCCCACGCCGAATACGGCGGTTATTTTTCCGAATGCCGGGAGCTGCGCTGTCGGATACTGCGTCAGCTCGATCTCAACCTTTGAGCCTTCGTCGGCGGTTATGCCTGTCGATGATTCGACGTTTATATCGAAGTTTATTTTACGGTCGTCCGGGTGAACATAATACCGTACGTTAGTATTTTTTACCTTTACATCGAACTTTAGCAGCGTTCCGATAACAGTTTTAACGGTATGCTCGACGATTCGCGTGATTCTGCCCTCGGCGCCCTTACCCTCGCGCGATGGCTTCATGAGTGTGCACAATACTATATCGCCGTTAACGGCGCTCATGGTGTTGACTCCGGCGATATAAATATCATCCTTTGCTTCGTCCTCGGGGCAGACGAAGCCGAAGCCGCGCATATTCGCGCGGAACGTACCGCGAACCATATCGTTCGCTTCACCGAGCATCACTTTGCCTTTTTTTGTAAACACAACAATGCCGTCATGCTCGAGTCCGCCGAGTGTTTCGCAAAAATCGTCATATTTGACGCCGCTCGCTTCAAATTGCATTGCGTAAAGATCATATGGCGTGGGAGGAGTTTCGCATTTTTTTAAAGCTTCAAGTATTTTACTATTTTCCATATTATTCCTATCTTATAAATTAAAACCGCCCTACGGTAAAAATCGTACGGCGGTTTCTATTTTATTACTCTGCAGCGGTAGTTTCAGCAGCGGTTTCGGTGTCTTCAGCAGGAACATCCTCGCCGTCGGCAGCCGCCGTGGTCTCTGCTGTATCGGTCGCCGCGGTATCGCCTGCCGTTAAATCGGCGTTGTTATTGAACCACTGGCTTGAATTCGTATCGGGCTGTAAAATATATACTATCAGCACGATAACAACGAATACTACCGAAACGACGGTGGTTACTTTTGAAAGAACTTTATCTATCGCTTTGCCTTTTGTTTTTCCGAAAAACGTTTCAGCGCCGCCCGCAATGGCTCCCAAGAGGTTCTTACTTTTGCCGGATTGCATCAGAACCGCTATAACAAGGAAAACCGCTGCAACGAGCAGTATCACACCGAAAAAGATATCCATTACAAATCCTCCAGTTACGGTTATGCACACCTACAACAACACAGTCAGGCACAATGACCGTGAAAGCGCGGCAACAACACGTCAATATAATCGGTAAATCATTAACACTATTATTTTACCATATAATTTTACAAATTGCAATACATTTTATAAAATAATTTCGGTTTAATATAAAAAATATCGGCAATCCGGTTAATAAATGACTGCCGATACGTTTTTTATGTGTTATAATAATGCAATATTAACAATTCAGCGTTTATTCGACATCAGAGCGACCATGACAGCCTTCTGCGCGTGCAGACGGTTCTCTGCTTCATCGAAAATTTCATCGGCGTGAGATTCGAATACCTCTCCGGTGATCTCCTCTCCGCGGTGAGCCGGCAGACAATGCTGAACCATGACGCCCTTTGCGGCGGCGGCGCAGACAGCGTCATTAATCTGATAACCAGTAAAGACAGCACGGCGCTTCTCGGCTTCGTCCTCCTGCCCCATGCTCGCCCAAACATCTGTATAAAGCACATCGGCGTCCTTTGCCGCAGTCATGATATCGCTTGTGACGGTAAATTTTGAGCCGTATTTTTCGGCAAACGCGAGAATATCCGCAGACGGACGATAATTGTCCGGGCAGGCTATCGCCACATCCATGCCGACGGAGAGTCCGCCGACGATTAGCGAATTTGCCATATTGTTTCCGTCGCCGATATATGTAAGTTTACGTCCGTCAAAGCCGCCTTTATGCTCGCGTATCGTGAGCAGATCGGCGAGCACCTGGCATGGATGGCAGTAGTCGGTCAGACCGTTGATTATCGGTATCGAACCGTATTTTGCGAGAGTTTCAACCTCTGACTGAGCAAAGGTGCGTATCATAATGCCATCGAGATAACGCGACAGTACGCGGGCGGTGTCCTCAACAGGCTCGCCGCGTCCGATCTGAAGATCGCGGGAGCTTAAAAACAGCGCCTGTCCGCCGAGCTGATACATTCCGGTTTCAAAAGAAACACGGGTACGCGTGGACGATTTTTGAAATATCATACCAAGTGTTTTTCCGGCGAGAATCGGGTGTGCAATTCCCTTTTTTCGTTCATCTTTAAGACGCGCCGCGATGTCGAGCAGTTCAATTATTTCGCCGCCGGTAAGATCGGAGAGCTTAAGCAGGTGTTTAAACATTCTATAATTCCTTCCTGTTATATACAACTGACTTCAGATATATGCGAATCGGTTGATTATTGCTTTAGCACGCTTTCGAGTATCGCGAGTCCTTCGTCGATTTCACTGTAGGTAATTGTGAGCGCCGGAAGCAGACGAACGACGTTTTTACCCGCCGTAAGTATCAGAAGTCCGCGTTCAAACGCTGCGTTAGAATATATATGCGGATCGCCTTCGGCCTCTATTCCGATCATAAGCCCTTTTCCGCGTATCTGCTTCACGCACGGACAGTTCATCGCGGTAAGCTTGGCTCTTATGTACTCGCCTTTTTCTTCAACAGCCGAGAGAAAATCGGGTTTCATCACCCGATCCATTACCTCGCAGCCACCGGCGCATACAACCGGATTTGAGCCGAAGGTAGTGCCGTGCATCCCAGCGCCGAGTACGTCAGAACATTTTTCGGCGCAGACGAACGCGCCAATCGGAAGTCCGCCGCCGAGTCCTTTCGCGAGCGTCATTATATCTGGTTTACATTCGGGTTCGAACGTCTGGAACGCATACATTTTACCTGTGCGCGCCGTTCCGCATTGAACCTCGTCAAAAATGAGAAGGATATCGCGTTCGTCGCAGACTTTGCGAAGATGGGCGGCGAATTCGTCGCTCATCAGATTGACGCCGCCCTCGCCCTGTATCGGCTCAGCCATGATTGCGCAGACTTCGGGAGTCAGCGCGGCATCGAGCGCGGCGATATCATTGAGGGGACTGTATACGAAGCCCTCCGTAAAGGGTGAAAAATATTTATGAAACGAATCCTGTCCTGTAGCCGCAAGCGTGGTTATCGTTCTGCCATGAAACGACGAATTCATCGTTATGATTGCAGCGCGTCCCTCGCCGTATTTATCGAAGCTGTACTTGCGCGCGACCTTTATCGCGCCCTCGTTCGCCTCGGCGCCTGAATTGCCGAAGAAAACTTTCTTCAGTCCGGATGCCATGATTATTTTCTCGGCGAGTGCGGACGAGGTTTCTGAATAGAAATAGTTTGAAATATGCGATATCTTCGATATTTGCGCGGTAACGGCGGATATCCAGCCTTCATCGGAAATTCCCAGAGAGCTGACGCCGATCCCGCTTGTGAAATCTATGTACTTTTTTCCATTTTCATCAATGATAACAGCGTTTTTACCCTCTTTTGGTACGAGCGGATAACGCCCGTAGGTGCTCATAATATATTCGTGATCGAGTTCTATCGCTTTATCATGCTTTTCTGCCGAGCAGTCGTTCATACTTTTCACTCCCGTCATTTTGTAAACATGGTGCCGATACCTTCATCGGAAAGAATTTCGATGAGTATTGAATGAGCTATGCGTCCGTCGATGATGCAGGTGTGGCCGACGCCGCCCATGACCGCGTCGACGCAGCAGTTGATCTTGGGTATCATACCTCCGCTGATGACGCCCGATTCGATAAGCTCCGGAACATCAGAAATTTTAATTGACGGTATCAGAGTATCCTCGTCGCGAACATCGCGCATAACTCCGCGTATGTCGGTGAGCAGAATGAGATTGCGCGCTCCGAGAGCCGTCGCTATCTTTGCCGCGGCGACGTCGGCGTTGATGTTGAGCACCGGATTCTGCGCGTCGCCCATCGCGACGGTGGAAATTACCGGTATGTATTTTTTATCGATGGTATCGCGTATAACCGAAGCGTCTACTGAAACGATCTCACCTACATTGCCGTAATCATATTTTCCGTCGTCAAGCTTTTTCGCCTTGATAAGCCCTCCGTCGAGTCCGCAAAGACCGATCGCGCGTCCGCCTATGTTCTCTATTCGGTTGACGAGATCCTTGTTCGTCTTGCCGGCAAGCACCATCTGCACGATATCTATGGTAGCATCATCGGTGTAACGCAGACCGTTGACAAATTTGCTTTCGATGCCAACGCGTCCGAGCATTTCGGTGATCTCCGGTCCTCCGCCGTGAACGAGCACGACGTTGATTCCCACGCAGGTAAGCAGCACAAGGTCACTAATAACAGCTTCCTTGAGTCCGTCGTTTATCATCGCGTTTCCGCCGTATTTTACGACGATTGTTTTTCCGGAATATTTTTGAATATAAGGGAGCGCCTGGCTGAGCACGCGCGCCTTATCCATATTTGATACAAACATAAGCCGCTCCGATTCCCGGCGGTATAATATAGATTATATGATAATATATGTCACCCGCCGAGTGCATATATCCTGTTAATAATGTTTGGGTGTATAATTATGCGTTATACGATGTATATTTAACTGCGGTAACCTCCATTTATGCGGACATATTCGTAGCTCAGATCGCAGCCCCACGCTGTTGCGCTCTCGTTTCCGCTTTTCATATCGATATCAATATAAACATAATCCTTGACGAGTATATTCTTTGCGGTTTCCTCGTCAAACGGGTAACCCATACCGTTCTGGCAGACGAGTATGCTGCCGGCAGACGATCGGAAGCGGACATCGACCTTTGATGTGTCGAATTCGACTCCGGCATAACCGAGTGCGCAGAGGATACGTCCCCAGTTGGCGTCCGCGCCGAACATTGCGGTTTTCACAAGCGGTGAATTTATTACCGATTTTGCCAATATTTTAGCGTTCTTTTCATCTGCTGCGTTTGATATTGTACATTCGATGAGCTTGGACGCGCCCTCGCCGTCGGAGGCAATTGCTTTAGCAAGCGTGCGGCAAAGATTCTCGAGCGCGGTGCAAAATGCTTCATAAGCTCCGCATTCGCTCTCGATTTTATCGTTTCCCGCCATTGCGCTCGCCATTATTATGAGGGTATCGTTCGTACTGGTGTCGCTGTCGACGCTCACCATATTGAACGTGCGGTTGACGACGCGGACGAGCGCCGCTTTGAGCATTTCCGGGGATATATCAGCGTCTGTGGTGACAAACGAGAGCATTGTCGCCATATTCGGCTGTATCATGCCTGAACCTTTGCAGATCCCGCCAACTGTGATGATTTTGCCGTCAAATTCATAATTTACGGCGTATTCCTTTTTCTTTGTATCGGTGGTCATGATGGCTACAGCGGCGTTTTCACCCGATTCGGCATCATTGCCAAGCTCGCTTATAAGCTGCGGAATCCCGTCGAGTATGGGCTTCACTGGCAGCGGAACGCCTATAACGCCGGTCGACGCGACGACGACATCGCTCTCCTCGATTCCGAGAAGCCGTGCAGCCTCGGCACAGGTTTTGTTCGATTTATCATAGCCGTCAGCGTTGCAGGTGTTTGCGTTTCCGCTGTTGCATATGATGGCGCGGGCATAGCCATCGGCAAGATGAGCGCGTGAAACGCCGACAGGGGCAGCGAATACCTTATTAGTAGTAAAAACGCCGGCAGCGGCGCAGCGAACATCGCTGACTATCAGCGCAAGATCGCGTTTGGATTTATTTTTACGAAGTCCGCAGTGTATTCCGGCGGCACGAAAGCCCTTTGCCGCGATTACGCCGCCTTCGATTTTATTAATTTCCATAAATATCGCCGTCGCGCAAAACAATGCTTTGCGCGTGTCCTTTCATAATATATACCGGTTACTGTTCGCAAGGATTACAATCAAAAAGCCGGAGGAACGTCGGTGAGTCCCGTTGTTTCGGGAAGCGAAAAACGAATATTCATATTTTGAATAGCCTGCCCAGCCGCGCCTTTGACCATATTATCGATGCAGGAAGATATGATCAGGGTGTTTGTATGAGTGTCAAGATGAAGCGAAATATCGCAGAAATTCGAGCAGCGGACATTCTTTATATTTGCATATTTATTCATCGGCTCGACTCTGACGAAATATTCGTTTTCGTACGCTTTTTCATATATTTCATGCAGCTCCGCAAGCGTTATGTCCTTTATGAGGCGAGCATATATAGTCGATTCTATACCACGATTGACAGGAAGCAGATGAGGGACAAATGTAATTTTGACATTTTTTCCTGCGATATCGGAAAGTGTCTGCTCAATTTCCGGCGTGTGACGATGCGCCCCCGCTTTATATGCCGCGAACGCTTCGTTTGTGTCGGGATAATGCGTTCCCTGCGTCAGCGAACGTCCCGCGCCGGTCACGCCGGATTTTGAATCGACGATAATCCCATCGGTCGAAACGCAGCCGCTTCTGAGCGCCGGCATCATACCGAGCGCGACGCTCGTCGGATAACAGCCCGGATTGCCTATCACATCGCAGTTTTTCGTTTGTTCGCGATACAGCTCCGGCAGAGAATAAACGGATTTTGTATGAAGCTCGGGGGATTTGTAATTTTTGCCGTACCATTTTTCATATGTGCCTTGATCATGCAGACGGAAATCTGCGCCGAGATCGATAATGACGCATTTTCCGGCGCATTGGAGAGCAAGCTCCTCCGAAAGTCCGCTCGGAAGCGCGGCGAATATAACGTCGCAGCAATCCGGCATAAGCTCGGTATTGCCGAGCGTCATTTCGCACACCTTTTTGAGGTTCGGGTATATATCAGCGATGTTTTGTCCTTCAAAGGATATCGATGAAACCGCGGTTATCTCGGCATTTGGGTGATTTAACAGCAGACGAACCAGCTCCGCTCCGGCATAACCGGTCGCTCCGACGATTCCGATCTTAATTTTTTCCATATTTTATAACCTCACATTGCCGATATAAAATTTTCGAGCGCGTTGAGCTGCGACTGTACCGATTCTCGTGACGGACCGCCGATAACACGGCGATTGCCGACGCAGTTGTCAAGATCAAGCGCAGCATAAACGCCCTCGCCGAAATTCGGTTCTATCGCGCGGAATTCATTGAGTGAAAGCTCCTCAAGCGGTTTTTTATGCTCGATGCAATACGCGACGAGCGTCCCGACGGCTTTATAAGCGTCGCGGAACGGAAGTCCCTGCTTGACGAGATAATCTGCGCAGTCGGTCGCGTTGATGAAGCCCATCGACGCGCTGCGGCGGAGTACATCAGCGCGAACCGTCATGGTGGCAAACATTTTCGTAAATACCTCGAGCGATATTTTAACGTTGTCGATCGAGTCAAAAATCGCTTCCTTATCCTCCTGCATATCCTTGTTATACGCAAGCGGAAGTCCCTTCATGACGGTGAGCAGCGCTACGAGATTGCCGTTGACTCTTCCGGTCTTGCCGCGCACAAGCTCGGCAATATCCGGATTCTTCTTCTGCGGCATTATTGACGAGCCGGTCGAAAACGCGTCGTCGAGTTCAATAAAACCGAATTCGGACGAGCACCAGAGTATTATTTCCTCGGAAAAGCGGCTCATGTGAGTCATGATCAATGAAATATCGCAGGCAAGCTCGATAACGAAATCGCGGTCTGATACTCCGTCAATGCTGTTTGCCGTCACGCCGTCGAAGCCAAGCTGAGAAGCGACATATTCGCGGTCGATCGGATAGGTCGTGGCCGCGAGCGCTCCGCTTCCGAGCGGCATTATATTCATTCTTCGACGCGTATCGGAAAGCCGGTCGGCGTCGCGCATCAGCATCTGTGCGTAGGCGAGGACATAATGAGCATAGGTGACCGGTTGTGCACGCTGAAGGTGCGTATAGCCCGCCATCACCGTATCCATATGCTTTTTTGCCGACGTGTCTATTTCGGAGAGCAGATTTTTTATCAGCTCCGAGATTTCGGCGATCTCATCGCGCAGATACATACGGATATCGAGCGCAACCTGATCATTGCGGCTGCGCGCTGTATGAAGCCGTTTTCCGGCATCTCCGATACATTCGGTCAGCACGCTTTCGACGAACATATGAATGTCCTCGGCATTCATATCGATTTCGAGCGTTCCGTCCTCGATATCGCGGAGAATGTCGTTTAACGCCGCGACAATTTTGTCAGATTCGCTCTGCTCGATAATACCGCATTTTCCGAGCATTTTCGCGTGAGCGATGCTTCCTGTAATATCCTGCTTATACATTCGGCAGTCGAAATGTATCGATGAGTTAAAATCGTTTACGCGGCTGTCAAGCTCTTTTTTAAAGCGTCCCGCCCACATTTTCATTTGCTTTTTACCGATCCTTTATGTGAAATATAACTACTAATTATAAGCGAAAATGAAAAACCTCGGCGCCGCTCCGGAACAATTTTCGCGCCGGACGCGACGCCTTGGCTTTTTCATTCAGACAATACCGCAGGATTTATTACATCGCGGTAATGGTTTCAAAATTTAGTTTTTATCGCCGCGCTTTGCGTCGAGCATAGCCTTGACCTTGATCGGAAGACCGAACAGATTGATGAATCCGTCGGCATCCTTCTGATTGTAAACCTCTTCCTCGCCGAAGGTTGCGATCTCCTCATCGTAAAGCGTATAAGGAGAGGCGAGCGAGGCGAGAATGGTATTACCCTTATAAAGCTTGAGCTTGACGTCGCCAGTGACCGTTTCCTGAGTCTTATCGACAAATGCGGAGAGCGCTTCGCGCAGG
>JBAXZA010000021.1:0-11991 GCA_041670545.1 Eubacteriales bacterium
GAAACCTGAAAACGGAACTTCAGGACTGCTTTACGGGGTTATTTTTATGTCTGCCGGATTCCGATTCAATACTTGAACATAAAAAATCCGCCCTGCCGCGAAGCAGAGCGGGATTTTTATATTAATATTTTTCAGTTTGACAGCAGCGTTTTTATCGCATCGGTGATTTTAAATACCGCTGTATGCCGCTTATTCGCTGTATTTTGTCATTTCGAGAAGATATAATCGTATTTTGAGCGGGCGGCGGAAAGGTCGCGGGTAGCGTCGTTTTCATATTCGATGAGGGTGTGCGCCGCTGTGACAAGGTGATCGAATTTCGGATTTTCGTACGCGGGGCATACGAACGACTGACGCGGAGAGTTGATATCCTCGCCGCTTATCTGGAAGAAGCCGTTTTTCTCGCACAGACGCATAATGAGATCGAGCTGAGCGGCGCTGTTGCGCGTCGGCATATAGGTGACGGCGTCAAAGCCGACCTCGCGTATGACCTCAAACAGCTCGTTTATATAATCGTCCTCGAACTTCTGCGCCTTTTTATCGCCGGTAACCGATTCTCCGACGTCGCCGAGATAGGCGTATGCCGAAATTCCGCCGTAGGTGCGCACCATATCGATGAAATCGCGCACGTCGGGACATTCGTCGGTCGCGGGAATATAGAATTTTTCAACCATATTTCCCTTGAGCAGACCGAGGATATCGTATTCGTAGAATTTAGGATCGGCCTCGAGCAGCATTTTCTCCTGCTTTGCCGATATCGGCAGTCCCATTTCGCCGCGAAGATATTCCACCACATCGGCTGGATTGGGGAAACGCGCGGTTATCTTTTTCGCAAGCGCAAAAAGGATATGACGCTCGGTGACACTGCCGCCGACTGCAAAATTCGAAATGGGCATTACATCGCGCTCAAAGTCAAGCTCAAGCCCGAAGGGACGCACAAGCTCGGTTATGCGCAGGCACATTTTGTCGTTGCGCTCGTTGCGGTGTGCGCGATAGGGCGCGAGCCAGTCGTTTACATTGTCGATATTCTGATGCGGGATGCCGTGCATTGCGACATAGGCGACCGAATTCTGGTCGGGATTGTTTATGCGGCGTCCGTTGAGCCTTGTATTCGACATATGCACGCGGCATTCGATTCCGCAGGTGACCGGCATACCGATATGTTCGCCCGCCGCGATGAATTCCTTCGCGCCGCCCGACGAATCGTGATCCATTATTCCCGCGGTGGTAAGACCGTTGCGCTTTGCGGCTTGAACAGCCTGTGCGGGTGTGTACGGCGAGAACGAATAGGTGGTATGTATGTGATTGTTGACGTATTCCATTTTACCCCCTGCTCAGTTGAGCATTTCCTGACCGCCGGTAACGGGTATAGCCTGACCGGTTTCATATTTCTGCTCGACGATGTAGAACACGGCGCGCGCGACGTCGATGGTTTCGCAGCCGCGATTCATCGGAACCTTGCTCTCGTAATAGCGGCGGACGTCCTCGACCGTTTTTGCTCCCGGAACCTTGCCTGCGCGCAGATACTGCACGAAAAGTCCCTTTTCGGGATCGCTCCACAGCGGGCCGTTGAGGAAGTTGCCGGGGCAGACGGCGTTGACCTTGATGCCGTATTCGCAAAGCTCGAGCGCGAAGCTCTGGGTAAGACCTATGCCGCCGAATTTACTGCCAGCGTAGGCGAAGTTTTTGTTCGAGCCGGCAAGACCGGATTTCGAGTTTATTTCAACGATATCAGCCATATAGCCGGGGCAGAAGGCGCGCTGGATTTTCATCGGGCGCGAAGCGTATTTTGTGCAGAGGAAATATCCGGTGTAGTTTACTGCGGTGACAAGCTCAAAGGTGGATTTCTGCATATCCTCAAGACTGCCCGCTTTTGCTATTCCGGCGTTGTTGACGAACAGATCGAGTCCGCCGTATTCGACGACCGTTTTATCGATCATCGACTTGACCGACGCCTCGTCGCTGACGTTTGAAAACAGCGCGTAGGAATTGGGAATGGTGTCGGAGGTCGCCTTTGCGCCGTCGTAGTTCATATCGGCGATGACGACATACGCGCCCTCGTCCGCGAGCGCTTCCGCGATGCCGCGTCCGAAGCCCTGCGCCGCGCCGGTGACGATTGCGATTTTGTTCTCGAGCCGCTTTGATGCCGTCGCCGAAGCGCTTACCTTGCTGCGGTAGCTTTCGACCTCCCAGTTGGTGATGAAATCGATAAGCTCATCGGGCATTGCCGACGCACCGCCGAACGACTGAGCGTACACCCAGATCTTTACGGTGTCGAGGAACAGTATCTGCGCGGTCTTGGCTGCCTTGAGGGTGTCGCCGCAGGCGAACGCGCCGAGTCCGCGGACATATATAATGCGCGGCTTATAGCCGTTTTCAGCGACGAATTTGTCGAACGCGGTCTTGATGCAGTCCGCGCAGGCGTTCTCGCCCATGACGAGTATCTTCGCCTTATAATATACGATATGATCGGGGGTGAAGCTCTTGGTGTCCGGATCGTAATCGAGCAGATCGCGGTTTGTGAAGAAGCGGACGGTGGCGCATTTGCCCTCGCCATACATCATACGGACAGCGGGAGAGATGGCGGCGACGCGGTCGATATCATAGCTTATTTCCGAGAAATCGGGGCGGCGGACGACGGCGGCGTCAAGTCGGTTCATTACCGACGAAACGACGCTGTCAAGCTCCTCGGTTGTATCTGCGGCGAAGAAAATGCCGTGGTTGCGCAAAAACAGCACGTTCGGATAAACTCCCGAAGCCTTTTCCGACGCGGAGATGGCGTCGCGGCATTTATTCGCGAGGATATAGCCGGGCTTTGATGAATCCACCCATACGGCTTCGGGGATATATTTTTTCATCGCGTTTTCGCGGTCGACCGAGCAGGTAAGACCGTTTACAAGCGAGGGATGAACGTGCAGAACGTATTTCTGGCGGAAAAGATCGTGAAGCAGCGTTTCCACGCTGGGACGTCCGCTCTCGCCTTTTTCGCGGCTGTTCATCATGTCGGAGAGTACGGCGGATTCGCGCGCGTCCTCGTCCTCGGGATATTTATTCGTCCACATTTTGGCGAGCGAAGCGCGGTCCATACGAACAAACTGCTCGGGCTTTATCGTGGCGAGCGCCGTTCCCGAACCCTTTATATAAAGAGTGGTATCTGTTTTATACGATGTGTTGCCGCCGCCGGCAAGAACGTAATCGGCGTCCGAGCCGTATTTATTGGACATCGCGGCGAGCTTTTCAAGTGCGCAGTCACACATAGCAATATTTCTCCTTTAAATTGTTATATTCGGATATATGCTTTTTTTTCGTGATTTTTCATTTTACGAACAAGACCTAATTTATATATCCTTTGCGTTGGCAAGAACATATTTTTCGGCTTCCGCGCACCACAGACCGTTCGAGCGTGATATTATCTCGGCGAGATCGGCGTAGAATTTGTCGTTTTCGCCGAGCTTGGCGAAATCGGAGAGAGCCGCGAGCGGCATATCCTTATGCGTATAGATGAGCTTCTTGCCGCCGGGAATGGAGGGCAGATTTATAACGGTATCGGCGACGGTATTGAGTCCGCCGATATGAGTTATCATCGCGGCGGGATTCATGCGGCCGCTCTGCATATAATCGAGCGATTCGAGCATATCGGCGGTATTGCCGCCGCTTGTGCCGACCACGTGCGTGGAGCTGTAATGCACGTTGTAGAAGTTGAATTCAGCGGAAAACGCCGTATTTGTCGGGCCGGCGAAGAAGTTTAAGCAGCCGTCGCGTCCGAGCAGACGGTCGCCCATCTCGACGACAGGCTTGACCGGAGCGTAAACGAAAACGTCGTTGAAGCCCTTGCCGTCAGTGAGCGAAAGCAGATGAGCGACGGCGTCGTCACATTTCGCGGTGTTGACATAAATGAGCTTGACGCCGCACTCTGCCGCGCTTTCTGGGGTGATGATCTGAGCGGCGCGCGCAAGGCGGGCTTCGTCGATATCGGTGACCACGACGAGCGAGGGGCGGCGGTTGCAGTGAACGGCATAATCTATCGCGCCGAGTCCCATAGGACCGGCTGCTGCGAGCAGAGCCATACTGCCGCCCTCGGCGATGCCCATCGAGTGGACATAGCTGCCGGCGGTGGTGTGATAGTTGGCGTGATAGCCGCCGACTATGCAGGAAACAGGCTCGGCGAGCGAGCCGTAGAAATATGCGTCGCCGCTGTATGGCAGCAGGCAGCCAAGCTCCATAACCTCGTGGGGGATTATAACATAGGTAGCGTCGCCGCCGATATATTTATAGGAATAGCCGGGGGAAGCGAGCGAGCCATTATAGTTAAGCGCGGGCTGGATCGAGAATTTTTCTCCCGCTTTGAATTTATCCTGCCACTTTGCGCCGACCTCGACAAGCTCGCCGCAGAATTCGTGACCGATGATAACGGGGTTCTGCGCGATATCGTCCGGAACGCGCTTATGCTCCGAACCCTGCATAGCGGCCTTGTGTGAGGACATACATACGCTGTCGGATATGACGCGGGCGAGTATTTCGTCGTCCTTTATCGCGGGAAGCTCGAACTCCTCGAGTCTTAAATCGTTTTTGCCGTAAAGACGGACTGCTTTTGTTTTCATAATCGCTTCTGTTCCTTTCGCCGCGGATAAGCTCCGCGAACCGATAGCTTTGTTTTTGTTTTTCAGTTTTGTAAATAGAGCCGACACCCGCCGCCGCCGCTCGTCTGTCTGCGCGTCGTCGCGCGATAATATGCGCGTTTCGCCGCCGTTTTGCACAGCGCGCACGACGTCTGATTCGCGTAAGTCCTCCGGCGCGTTTTCGGAGCGGACGCAGACGGTTTTTCCATCGTCGTCCACGCAGACGAAAATATCGCCCTCACGACGGTCGACGGTGAGGGTAAATGTGCCGGCATCGGCGCGGTTTTCAGATGCAGCGCCGCCGTTTTGCGGGATATCGTCTGTTTTTGCGTCATTTTTCACGCCGTGGTCAGCTCATTCCGTCAAAAATTTCATCCGCGCCGGATAAATATGTTGCAATCAGCGCGGTGATGTGCTAAAATATAGCTTGTACCGATATGCGGCGGGAACGTGGATAAACTTCCCTTCCGCATATCTGATACTATTGTAGCATTTTCATAATAAAATGTCAATATGGTGAAAAAATATCACAGTGAGCATAAATCGTGCAGCAATCGCGCACATATTGCGTGATATGCGCATAAATCGTGCAGGAGGTAAATATGAACGCCGCGGAACGCCGCAGTCAGATCAAGGAAATATTACAAAATGAGCGGACGATATCGGTTTCGGCGCTCGCCGGACGCTTCGAGGTCAGCGAATCGACCGTACGGCGCGATCTGGCGCTGATATCGGACAGCGGCGCGATACGCCGCACCTACGGCGGCGCCGTAATGCTCGACAATCTGGCGAACGAGCTGCCGCTTACCTTACGCGAGCGTGAAAACATCGAAGCGAAAAACTCGATCGCTACGATAGCGGCGTCGATGATAAGCGACGGCAGCACGCTGATACTCGACACATCAAGCACAGTTATCGCGATGGTGCCGATGCTTCGCGATTTTGACGGGCTGACGGTTATAACAAACGGCATAAAGACGTCGTACCTGCTCAATTCCTATTCACGCATCACCACCTTCTGCACCGGAGGACGGCTGCGCGAGCATAATATGTCGCTTGTCGGCTCCGCCGCCTGCCGGCGCTTTGAGGAAATTAACGCCGATTTGGCGTTCATATCCTGCCGGGGCTTCTCGATCGAAAAGGGGATAACCGAAGCGAGCGACGAGGAAGCGGAGGTCAAGCGCGCGATGATAAACGCCGCCGCGCGTGTGGTTCTGCTCTGCGACGCGAGCAAATTCGGCATGGTGCTGATGAACCGCGTCTGTCCGGCAGCGAGGATTTCTGCCGTCGTCACAGATATTCGTCCGGAGAAAAAATACACCGATTATTTCGGGCAAAAAGGGATCAAACTGTATTATACAAAATCGTCTGTATAGACAGGTCTGAACCTTGAGCGGTCTTATAAGATAAAAAATTAATAAATATCCGTATAAATATATGACAAAATATGATATAATACATTCTATATGGTTATTTTCGATGAAAAGGGGCGGATGGATATGGAGGACGCGAAAAAGCGCATCGCGGAGCTGCGCGATTTGATTGAATATCACCGCGCGCGCTATTATAACGCCGACGCGCCGGAAATTTCCGATTACGATTATGATATGCTTTACCGTGAGCTTGGGCGGCTCGAGGAGGAAAATCCCGAGCTGAAAAACGACGCCTCACCCACACTTTCTGTCGGAGGAGAGGCTTCGGCGAAATTCGCCAAGGTTACGCATACCGTGCCGCTCAAAAGTCTTGCCGACGTCTTTTCCTATGCTGAAATCGAGGATTTCATGCGCAAAAACGCCGAAATCTGCGCACCCGACGCGGTCGAATATTCGGTGGAATGCAAGATCGACGGACTTTCGGTCGCGCTGCGTTATGAAAACGGCGAGCTTGTCCGCGGGGCGACGCGCGGCAATGGAAGCGTCGGCGAGGATGTCACCGAAAATATTAGAACGATAGCGTCGATACCCCATAATATCGCATACAGCGGACCGCTCGAGCTTCGCGGCGAGGTTTATATGCCGCGCGCAGCCTTTGAAGCGCTCAACGCCGAGTGTGAAATTTCCGGCGATACGCTTTTCGCCAATCCGCGCAACGCCGCCGCCGGTTCTCTGCGTCAGAAGGACGCCGCCGTCACGGCGTCACGCAGGCTCGACATCTTCATTTTCAATATTCAGGCGGGCGGGGATTTTAAAACACACGCCGAGGGTCTTGAATTCGCGCGTTCGCTCGGTTTTACTGTTCTGCCGCAGTATTATCTCACTGGAGATTACGCGCAGGTGGTGTCGCGCATCGAACAGATCGGAGAAGAACGCGGCTCTCTCGCCTTCGATATCGACGGCGTTGTGATAAAGGCTAATTCGATAGCTGTGCGCTCTCTGCTCGGCGAAAATACGAATTCCCCGAAATGGGCTGTCGCTTATAAATTTCCGCCGGAGGTCAAACCCACCCGCCTTACCGATATCGAGATCAACGTCGGACGCACCGGAGTGCTGACGCCGCTCGCGCTGCTCGAACCCGTCCGGCTCGCCGGAACGAGCGTATCACGCGCAACGCTGCACAACATCGATTTTATCCGCGAGCGGGATATCCGCGTCGGCGATATCGTCAATGTCCGCAAAGCAGGCGATATCATTCCCGAGATAATATCCGCCGATATATCAAAGCGCGCGGAGGGAACGCCCGAATATGAGATGCCGCGCTTCTGCCCGTCGTGCGGAGAGCCGGTCGTCCGCGACGAGGAGGAAGCCGCCGTCCGCTGCACAAACGCCGAATGTCCGGCGCAGCTCGAGCGCAATCTCATACATTTCGTGTCTCGCGGTGCGATGGAGATCACCGGAATGGGAGAAGCGCTCGTACATTCTCTGCTCTCGTCGGGACTTATACGCAGCGCCGCCGACATCTACGCGCTCGACGCCGGAAAAATCGCGGCGCTCGACCGTATGGCGGAAAAATCCACCGAAAAGCTCATGAAATCCATCGAAGAATCGAAGAACAGAGGACTTGACCGACTGCTCTACGCGCTCGGAATACGTCAGATAGGCGAAAAGGCGGCAAAATCGATAGCGTCGGCGTTTTACGATATCGAAGCGCTTTTTGCGGCTGATGCCGAAGCGCTCACAGCTGTCGACGATATCGGCGATATCACGGCGGAAAGCGTTATAAACTTCTTCGCGCATCCGTCGACACGGCGTATCGTCGACGAGCTTAAAGCATACGGCGTCAAAACCACCTATGAAGGACAAACGCCGCGCGACTCGCGTTTTGCCGGCATGACCTTTGTACTGACCGGAACGCTTGCCGGTATGAGCCGCGCTGAAGCCGGAGCGCTCATCGAAAAATACGGCGGCAGGGTGTCGTCGTCGGTATCTAAAAAAACGACCTATGTCGTGGCGGGCGAGGACGCCGGCTCAAAGCTTGCAAAGGCGCAGTCGCTCGGAGTCGAGATCATAAACGAAGAGCGCCTTTTTAAAATGACGCAATAAATTATCGCGGCGCGTATAAAACGCCGTGATATAAACCCTGTGCGGATATGCTTAGCGGCATATCCGATGCCGCATATTTTCGCGGCGGGAGAACAAATATAATGATAGATAAAGTTAAAATATATGTAAAAGCCGGCGACGGCGGCAACGGCTCGGTATCCTTTCACCGCGAGAAATATATATCGCACGGCGGTCCGGACGGCGGCGACGGCGGACGCGGCGGCAATATCATACTCGAGATAGCCGAGGGCGAGAATACCCTGCTCGACTATAAATACCGCCGTAAATTCGAGGCTGGGCGCGGCGGCGACGGCTCGGCGTCCAAATTCCACGGCGCGGACGCCGACGACCTCATACTGAAGGTTCCGGCGGGAACGGTCATACGCGATCCCGAAAGCGGAGCGGTTATCAAGGATATGTCGATGTGCGGACCGTTCGTGCTCTGCAAGGGTGGCAACGGCGGCTGGGGCAACAAGCATTTCGCCACCCCGACCCGCCAGATCCCGCGTTTCGCAAAAAGCGGAATGAAGGGCGAGGAGCGCGAGGTCATTTTTGAGCTGAAAATGCTCGCGGATGTCGGACTTATCGGACTCCCCAACGCCGGAAAATCGTCCATACTGGCGGCGGTGTCGGCGGCTCGTCCAAAGATAGCGAATTACCGCTTTACGACCCTTTCGCCCAATCTCGGCATAGTATCGATGGGCGGAGATTCCGGCTCGACCTTCTGCATGGCGGATATCCCCGGACTTATCGAGGGCGCGAGCGAGGGTGCGGGACTCGGTCACGAATTCCTGCGCCACATCGACCGCTGCCGCCTGCTGCTGCACGTCGTCGACATATCGGGTGAGGACGGCGATCCGGTCGAAAATATCAAGCTTATAAACAGCGAGCTTGAAAAATACGATCCCGCGCTGCTAAAGCGTCCGCAGATCATCGCCGCAAACAAATATGATATAAATGAAGAATTATCCGAATATATCGAGCCGGTGAAGGCTTATGCCGAAGCGTGCGGCGCACCCATCGTGTTCATATCGGCGGCGACCGGCTGGAATATGGACGTGCTGTGCGAGCTTATCATAAGAACGCTCGCGACACTCCCCAAGCTTACCGTTTACGAGCCGGATTATGTCGCTCCGGAGAAAACGCGCGGAGATCATTCGGTCGTTATCCGCCGCGAAAACAGCACCTTCTATGTTGAGGGAGACTGGCTTTATAACCTTATGGGCAGTATAAACTTCGACGACAGAGAATCGCTCAACTATTTCGAGCGGATGCTGCGTCAGAACGGCGTTATCGCGGCGCTTGAGGAAAAGGGCGCGAAGGACGGCGACAGCGTTTCGATCTACGATTTCGAATTCGATTTCGTACAGTGAGCGCGGATATCCGATACAACAAAATTATAATATAAATTTCAGGAGATTAGCTATGAAAAAGATCATGCTCGGAAACGAAGCGGCGGCGCGCGGCATATATGAAGCCGGCGTGCGTTTCGTTTCCAGTTATCCGGGTACTCCGAGTACCGAAATAACCGAATTCGCGGCGAAATACGACGAGGTTTACGCCGAATGGGCGCCCAATGAAAAGGTCGCGCTCGAGGCGGCGCTCGGCGCATCGGTAGCGGGCGGGCGCTCGTTCTGCGCGATGAAGCACGTTGGACTTAACGTCGCCGCCGATCCGCTGTTCATCGGCGCTTATGTCGGAGTCAACGGCGGTATGGTCATCGGCGTCGCCGACGACCCCGGAATGCACTCCTCGCAGAACGAACAGGATTCGCGCCATTACGCCGAAGCCGCAAAGCTGCCGATGGTAGAGCCTTCCGACTCCGACGAATGTCTTAATTTCATCAAAATGGCATATGATCTTTCGGAAAAATTCGACACGCCGGTCATAGCGCGCTTCTCTACGCGCGTATCTCATTCGCAGAGCGTCGTCGAGCTTTCCGACCGCTGCGAGCATGAGATAAAGGAATATACAAAGGACGCCGCAAAGCGTGTTATGATGCCTGCAAACGCCAAGCGCCGCCATGTCGTTGTCGAAAAAAGACTTGCGGATATGGCGCAGTACGCGAACGACTGCCCTTTCAACCGCGTGGAGATGGGCGGAACAAAGCTGGGCATAATCACAGCCGGCACAAGCTATAACTACGCGCGTGAGGTGTTCGGCGACGACGCTTCATATCTGAAAATCGGTCTTACATACCCGCTTCCGGACGGACTCATCCGCGATTTCGCCGCAAAATGCGAACGCATCGTCGTTATCGAGGAGCTTGACGATTTCATCGAAACTCACTGCAAAAAGCTCGGCATAAAGGTTGAGGGCAAAAATCTGCTTCCCATCTGCGGAGAATTTTCGCAGGAGGTCGTCGCAGAAGCCCTTCTCGGCAAAAAGCCGGAATATAAGGCGCTCGATATGCAGATACCCCCCCGCCCTCCCGTTCTCTGCCCGGGCTGCCCGCACAGAGGCGTATTTTACGTTTTCAAGAAGATGGGACTTTATGTCAGCGGCGATATAGGCTGCTATACGCTTGGCGCCGTTCCTCCGCTCGGCGGAATGGACACCACCTTCTGCATGGGCGCGTCGGTGTCGGCGCTCCACGGCTTTAATAAGATACGCGGCGTCGAGAGTGCGAAAAAGAGCGTCGCAGTAATAGGCGACTCGACCTTCATGCACTCGGGCATGACCGGACTTGTCAACATCACCTATAACAAGGGCAATTCGACCGTCGTCATAGTCGACAACAGCATCACCGGCATGACCGGACATCAGCAGAACCCCTGCACCGGCTATACCCTCAAGGGCGATGAGGTGCGCGGCATCATGCTCGAAAACATCGCTCGCGCCGCCGGAGTTGAGGACGCGCACATACGAATCGTCGATCCGAACGAGATATCCGAGGTCGAGCGCGTGCTTCGCGAGGAGCTTGAATGCGACTGCCCGTCGGTAATCATCGCCCGCCGTCCCTGCGCGCTGCTTAAATATGTAAAGCACAATCCCCCCGTTCATGTTGACGCCGACAAATGCAAATCCTGCCGCGCCTGCATGGGCATAGGCTGCCCCTGCATCTCGATGGTGAAGGGCGAGGACGGCAAATCGCGCGCCGTGATAGACGAAACACTCTGCACCGGCTGCGGACTCTGCGAAAAGCTCTGCCGCTTCGGCGCTATAAACGGCTGAGCGCGGAAAGGAACGAAATAAATGAACAACACTAAAAATATAATGATAGTCGGCGTCGGCGGACAGGGTACGCTGCTCGCCTCGCGCATAATCGGCAACGCCGTGCTGCTCTCGGGTCACGATGTCAAGGTTTCAGAGGTTCACGGTATGTCCCAGCGCGGCGGCTCGGTCGTCACCTATGTAAAATACGGTGAAAAGGTATATTCGCCGGTCATATGCGAGGGCGAGGCCGATATAATCATGGCGTTCGAGCAGCTTGAAGCGGCGAGATGGCTTCCTTATCTCAAAAACGGCGGCGTAATCGTCACAAATACGCAGAAGATCAATCCCATGCCGGTCATAACCGGCGCGGCGCAGTATCCAGACGAAATCATCGGCGAAATGAGGAAGCTCGGTGTGCGCGTTATCGCCGCTGACGCCCTCTCTATCGCCCGCGAAGCCGGAAGCGATAAGGCGGTCAATGTGGCGCTCATCGGTCTTATGGCAAAGGATCTCGGCTTTGATACCGAAATTCTGCGTCAGGCAGTAAAAATGTCCGTCCCGCCGAAGTTCCTCGAGCTGAATCTCCGCGCCTTTGACCTCGGGCTGAAGTGCGAAGCGTAAAGGCATTTTTATATGGCGCTGTATAAATTACGCGCCGTATGCCTGTCCTTATAACTTATTCTGCATACTTTATCTAAGGAAGGAAAATATAAACAGATGGGAAAGTACCTCAACCCCGA
>JBAXZA010000022.1:0-11828 GCA_041670545.1 Eubacteriales bacterium
GGACTGTATCGAATTGAACGTCCGTTCGCTCTGCGCGTCGAGCGAGGACAGACCCTCGTCGCAGATATCAAGCTGGTTTTTGGACGCTTCAAACGCCGCGTCGCTCGCAGTCAGCTTGTTTTTTATACCGGTAATGTCGTATACGGCGAGTGAAATGTCCGCGCGCTTTTTTTCCTCGTATAAAGCGAGATAATCGCGCGCGCGGGCGGCTTCGCTTTCAAGCGGGCCGAGCCGCCCTTCGATCTCCGATAAAATATCGCTGACGCGGCTTAGATTGTCGCTGACCGCGGCAAGGCTGCGTTCGGCTTCGTTTTTTTTGTATTTATATTTGGCGATTCCGGCGGCTTCCTCGAAAATCGCCCGACGCTCGTCGCTTTTCTGCGATATGATATCGGCGACGCGTCCCTGCGATATTATCGAATAGCCGGAATGACCGAGTCCGGTGTTGAGAAACAGTTCGTTGATATCCTTTAGGCGGCAGGGCGAGCGGTTGATGAAATACTCGCCGTCTCCTGTCCGCGACAGACGCCGGGTTACCGAAACCTCGTCGTAGTCGATGTCCATCCGCGAGCTTTCGTCGGTGTTGTCGAGGGTAATGGTCACTTCTGCAAACGTCATCGGGCGGCGCTTGTCCGTGCCGCCGAAGATGACGTCCTCCATTTTCGCGCCGCGTATGCTTTTGGACGACGTTTCACCCAAAACCCACCGCACGGCGTCGGAAATATTCGATTTTCCGCTGCCGTTAGGCCCGACGATGGCTGTCATGCCGTCGTTGAAGCTGATAACGGTTTTGTCGGGGAACGATTTAAAGCCGCAAAGCTCTAATGTTTTAAGACGCACGCGCGGTTTCCTCCTCCTCTTGGGGGATACGCCGCCCCACGGCATATGATGCCGCATAAAAGAGGCATGGCGAGAAATTTTATAATATATGTTTTATATAAACGCTATTTTGACGACAAATAAACAGGTACGCGCTTTTATGAAAAATGCTGTGTAAAAAAGTATTAATAATAAAGCATATCCATGTATAAGGTTTTTGCAAAAGCCGCGTACTCCTGCCCTCGTTCCAGCGGAAAAGACATGAAAACCAAAAGCCCGCGCCGCGGCGCGGGTCGGTCAGCCGTCAGAAATTGTTATGCTTATATTATACTCGCAAATATCGTTCTTTTCAATAACTTTTACTTTTTTTACATTGTATTCACGCATTAGCGCTGTTTTAACGCATTTATGCTGCCCCGATACCTTTGAGGTTTCGCCGGGAGCGCAGAATACGGTGAGCGTTTTACCTTTCAGCGCTCCGGCGATATCTCCGGACAGCCCATTGCGGCAATATTCACCTACCGCACTGCGTATGCGCCGCAGATATAACTCGCCCGCCGCCATTTCTCCGAGCGCGGGATGATACGCTCCGCCCAGCACGTCGCCGCCGCCGGACAATGTATCGGTTGCGCAGAGTCCGACGCGCAGCACCTCGACGCCGTGGTCGGCGAAAACCTCGAGCGGCAGTGAAGCGCGGCGCGCCCCCTCCTCCGGCGTGAGCGGAGCATAGCTGCCCGCCGCCGACATATCGGCAAGCGCCGTATGGCACAGCACAACAGTAGGATATATGCGCGCGCCGCAGGCTCCCATCGAGCATATGCGTTTCGCCGTTTCGATTTCATCATCGGATGTGGAGAGCGGCAGACCGACCATCATCTGACCGACGAGCGAAAAACCGCCGTCAAGCACGAGAGAACAGGCGATCTCGCTCTGAGCCGAGGTGTGACCGCGTTTTGACGCTGCGAGCACAGTGTCGTTCATGCTCTGTATGCCAAGCTCGATCGTTTTTACCGAATAACGGCGCAGTATGGCGATGATCTCGGCGTCGATATAGTCGGGACGGGTGGAGAGCCGTATGGACGAAACATATCCGGCGCGAACCTTGCTTTCGGCGATATCGAGCAGTCCGGTCATAAGCGAACGGTCGATGCCGGTGAAGCTGCCGCCGAAGAACGCTATCTCGGCGTCGGCGTCGGGCGGCAGTGCCGCTATCGCCGTATCGATATCGCGGACGGCGTCTGACATTTCAAATGTCATATGTCCCGATATCGCCCGCTGATTGCAGAAAACGCAGTCGTTTGGGCAGCCGAGATGTGGTATGAACACCGGAATATTGATATGCCGGCGTTTTTTCGCCGGTATTGCTCCGCCGCGTCGCGAAGCTGCTTCGTCGCTGCCGCTCATACGGTTTCGCCGAACAGTGCGAGAGCTTCCTTCGCGGCGCACTGTTCCGCTTCACGCTTGGACGACGCTCTGCCGCGTCCGATAACGTTGTTGTTCAGCCGCGCTTCCACTTCGAAGCGGCGCATATGCATCGGGCCGCTTTCCGAAACGGTGACATATTCGAGCAGCTCACCGCGTTCCTGCTGAACGAGCTGCTGGAGCATGGTTTTATAATCGCGCGTGCAGCCGACCTCCAGCAGCGCCGCCGTTTCGCGCTCGAGAATGGGCAGCAGGAACGCTCTGACAGGTTCGATTCCTCCGTCGAGGTAGACCGCGGCGAGGGTCGCTTCAAACGCGTCGGCTAAAATGGAGATGCGATCGCGTCCGTTCGTATTTTCCTCGCCGCGTCCGAGCTTCATATAAGAGCCGAGCGAGATATCGCGTGCGAAGCGTCCTATCGCCTTTTCGCAGACGAGCAGAGAACGGACGCGTGAAAGCTCACCCTCCGGCATATCGGGATGCGTAGTGAAAAGATAGCGGCTTGTGACGATCGAAAGCACGCTGTCGCCTAAAAATTCCATGCGCTCGTTGTACGGCATATCGACGCCGCGCGCGCGCAGTTCGTTTGAATATGAGGAATGTGTGGTCGCCGTTTCAAGATAACCGATATCGGTAAATTTATATCCGAGCGACTGTTCGAGCGATTTTAGATCAAGCGGATAGTTCTCGCTCATTTGCACTCTCCTTCACCGGAACCGGAACATTCGTCTGCGGGCGTTCCGTTCTGTGTTTTATCGGCGGTGTCGTCTGACAAAGCGGCGGCGGGCGCTGACTGCGCGTCGGCATTATGCGCGGCGTCCTCCGGCTTTTTGACGTTTCTCGCGATTTCATAAATAATTCCGGTCGAATGATAATCGATCGCCTGACGTACTGCGTTCTGTATTGCGCGTGCATCGGACGAGCCGTGAGCTTTTATCACAGGCTTTGATATGCCCAGAATTGGCGCTCCGCCGTAAGCGGATGAGTCGAAATCATGCTTGAGCGCAGCCATATCCTTCTTTATCATCGCGGCGGAAAGCTTGGTGAGCATATTTTTATAGAATATCGCCTTCAGCTTGCCGAGCAGGAACGAGCCTAAGCCCTCGACCATTTTAAGCACGATATTTCCGGTGAAGCCGTCGGTTACGATAACATCGCACGGACCTTTGGTAAGCTCCTTGCTCTCGATATTTCCGACGAAATTTATCGCCTTGCATTCGGAAAGGCGAACATATGCCTCCTGCATGACCTGCGTACCCTTGGTCGGCTCGCTGCCGTTGTTGAGCAGTCCGACGCGCGGCGCTTCTATGCCGAATATTTTATTCATATAGATAGAACCCATGATGGCGAACTGCTCAAGATTTTCGTCGGTGACGACGATGTTTGCGCCCGAATCGATCATAATTATCGGGCAGGCGAAGGGAAGTATCGTCGCGATAGCAGCCTTGCGGTAGCCCTTGACACGTCCGACGATAAGCGAGCCGCCGGCGTAAAGCGCTCCGGTGTTTCCGGCGCAGACAAAGGCGTCGCCGTTGCCCTCGGAGAGCATACGCAGACCGACCGCCATCGAAGAATCCTTCTTTGAGCGTACAGAAAGCGCCTGATCCTCCATCGTGATGACCTCGGTGGTGTTGACAAGCTCGAGCCGGTCGTGAACGAGCGAGATTTGATTTTCGTCGGCGACGCGTTTTATCTCGTCAAGGCTGCCGATGAGGGTGATATCGATATCGTAGGCTTGGAGCGCGAGCAGCGCTCCGCGTATAATTTCGAGCGGCGCGTTGTCGCCGCCCATTGCGTCGAGAATAACTCTCATATTTTATATACTCCTTTAAATATTTTCGGAGAGCTGAGAGTGAATAATGAACAACGCGGCATATCGGAGCGTTCTCCGACGGTTATTCACTATTCACTGTCAGTTATCATTTATAATGCGATTATTTTGACGATAACCTTTGTACAGTGAAATAATTAGCTTATGTTAATATATACCATATATCACAGTGTTTTTTGCATTCGACGGATTTCGTCGCACAGAGCGAGTGAACGCGCGGCGTATTCTGAGTTGCGAGCGGCTTTTCCTCCCTTGACCTTGTGTGACAGAGGCTCGATTATGCCGAAATTGGCGTTCATCGGCTGAAAATCAGCGTTTTCTGACGATACATAGTGTGCGAGCGCGCCTATTTCAGTCTGCGCGGGGAATATAAACGGCGTCAGACCGAGTGCGCGGCGAGCGGCATTGACGCCGGCGACGTATCCGGACGACGCGCTTTCGACGTAGCCCTCGACCCCGGTCATCTGTCCGGCGAAGAAAATGTTCGGCGCGCGGCGGACGCTGTAATCGGCGCAAAGCAGCTCAGGCGAATTCAAAAAGGTGTTGCGGTGCATAACGCCATATCGCAAAAACGACGCGTTTTTCAGCGCCGGAATAAGACCGAACACCCGCCGCTGCTCGCCGAAGGTGAGATGGGTCTGAAAGCCGACGAGATTGTACATACTCGCCGAAATGTTTTCGCGGCGCAGCTGAACGACGGCGTAATGCTCGCGTCCGGTCGCGGGGTCGGGAAGTCCAACAGGCTTCATCGGTCCAAAGCGGAGGGTGTCGCGTCCGCGCTTCGCCATGACCTCGACCGGCATACAGCCCTCGAAAACCGTAAGCTGCTCGTTTTTATCAAAATCGTGCAGCTCCGCTTCCTGCGCGGTTACAAGCGCGTCGTAAAAGGCGTTGTATTCGTCCTCGGTGAGCGGGCAGTTGAGATAGTCGCACGCGTCGCCCCTGCCGTAGCGGGAGGCGAAGAAAGCGCGTTCCATATCGATTGTCGAAGCGTCGACGATCGGAGCGGCGGCGTCGAAGAAATGCAGTCCGCCTTCGCCGGTGAAGCCGGCGATAAAGCGCGAAAGCGTTTCACTTGTAAGCGGGCCGCTCGCCACGACGGTTATTTCGTCGGGCGAAAAGCTTTCGGCTTCTCCGGAGATTATCCGTATGTTCGGCTCGCGCTCAAGCTTGCCGGTGACATAGCTTGAAAACATATCGCGGTCGACGGCAAGTGCGCTTCCGGCTGGCACCTCGGCGGCGTAGGCGGCTTCGAGAATAAGAGAATCGAGCCGCGAAAGCTCCGCTTTGAGCAGTCCGACGGCGTTGGTCACATCGTTTGAACGCAGGGAATTTGAGCAGACAAGCTCGCAGAACATCGGATTTTTATGCGCAGGCGTATATTTTTGCGGCTTCATTTCGTAAAGCTCGACCGAAACTCCCATTTTCGCCGCTTGCCACGCGGCTTCACAGCCGGCGAGTCCCGCGCCGATTATTTTTACCGGCGCGCTCACGCGTTGTCACCGCCGGACGAATTATCCGGATTGTCCACGACCGGCGTGTCCCCGCGCTCCGCGTTTTCAATCGGACGCTTGTAGCCGCAGTTTTCGTCGTGGCAGACGAGCAGCGGCTTGCCCTTTTTGCGGAAAAGCATCTTGCCGCATTCGGGACAGCTTTCGGCTGTCGGCATATCCCATGATGAAAATGTGCAGTCCGGATATTTTTCACAGCTGTAAAAGGTCGTGCGGTTTTTGCCGTGCTTTGTGACGATGGGCGAGCCGCAGATGGGACACGGTACGCCGATCGGCTTTGCGATGCGCTTTGTGTTTTTACATTCGGGATATTTGGAGCAGGCGAGGAAGCTGCCGTAGCGTCCGGTGCGCATTACCATTGGTGCTCCGCATTTTTCGCAGACTATATCGGTAACCTCGCCCGCTTTTGACTCTGCGACGTTGCCGTCGCGGTCGAGCGGCTTTGTGTTTTTGCATTCCGGATAATTCGGGCAGGCGGCGAATTTGCCGTAGCGTCCGTTCTTAATTATCATCTTCGCGCCGCATTTTTCGCAGACTATGTCGGTTTCCTCGACGGGTATCTCGATAGATCCGGCGCCGACGGTTTCCTCGGCATGGGTGAGATCGCGCTCGAAGCTGCCGTAAAAGCCCGACAGGACGTGAAGCATCGTATCCTCGCCCTTTTCGACGCTGTCAAGCTCGTCCTCGATGCCCGCCGTAAAGGCGTAGTCGACGATATCTGGGAAGCTCTCCTTCATCAGCTTTGTCGTGATCTCGCCAAGCGGCGTTGGCTTTAACGCTTTGCCCTCGCGGTTGACATAGCCGCGTGATATTATCGTCGTGATGATGGTGGCGTAGGTGCTGGGGCGTCCGATACCGCGTTCCTCGAGGAATTTGACGAGTGTGGCTTCATTATAACGCGCGGGCGGCTCGGTGAAGTGCTGAGCAGGCGTTACGGCGCGTGCGGTGAGATTCTCATCCTTATGAATATCCGGAATTTTAGTTTTTTCCGGCGTGTCGTCGCTGTTGTTTCCGCGCGCGTCCTCGCTTTCCTCGTAGACTGCCATATATCCGGCGAAGCGGACGGTATAGCCGCTCGCGCGGAAAAGCTGATCGGCGGCGACAATATCGGCGGTGACGGTGTCAAGCTCGGCTGGCGCCATCTGCGACGAAATAAAACGATTCCATATCAGCTTGTAGAGCTTATACTGATCGTTTGAAAGGCATTTTTTGATCTTATCCGGATCGCTGTCGAGCGACGACGGACGTATCGCCTCGTGCGCGTCCTGAGCGTTCGATTTGGATTTGTATACATTGGGCGTTTTGGGATAATATTTTTCGCCCCATTTTTCGCATATGAGAGAGCGGGCGGCGTCGGACGCTTCGGAGGATACTCGCTGCGAATCTGTTCGCATATATGTGATAAGACCGTGCATACCGCCGTTTTCGCTGCCGAGATTAATACCCTCGTAAAGCTCCTGCGCGATCTTCATGGTTTTTGCGGACTGGAAGCCCAGCTTGCGCGATGCCTCCTGCTGCATTGTCGAGGTGATGAACGGTGCAGTCGGATTTTTGACGCGCAGCGCCTGCTTTACCGACGCGACGGTGAACGGTTTGCCATCGACTGCGGCGAGTACGGCGTCCGCGTCGGCTTTGTTTTTAAGCTCGCGCTTGCCGCCGTCCGATATGCCGCCGTAATATTTGGCTCGAAGTGTCTGCCCCTTTGCAGTGGCGAGGGTGGCTTCGATCGTCCAGTATTCCTCGGTAACGAACGCGCGTATCTCCTCCTCGCGCTCAACGATGATGCGAGTCGCGACCGACTGCACGCGTCCCGCCGAAAGACCGCTCTTGACCGTTTTCCAAAGGAATGGCGAGAGCTTGTAGCCGACTATACGATCGAGAATACGGCGCGTCTGCTGAGCGTTGACGAGATTCATATCGATGGTGCGCGGATTTTTGACCGCCGCCTTGACAGCCGCCTTTGTCACCTCGTTGAAGGTGATGCGTTTTGTCTGCTCAAGCGGTATGCCGAGAACGTTTGAAAGATGCCATGAGATGGCTTCGCCTTCGCGGTCAGGGTCGGTCGCGAAATATATTTTGGTGCAGGCTTTAGCTTCCTTTTTAAGCTCGCGGATAAGCTCGCCTTTGCCGCGGATATTTATATAACGGGGTGTGAAATCGTTTTCGATATCAACTCCGAGCGTGCTTTTCGGAAGGTCGCGAACGTGACCTACCGATGCGAAAACCTTATAATTTGAGCCGAGATAGCTCTTTATCGCGGGAGCTTTATATGGCGACTCGATTATTACGAGATTCGGCAAATCGGCACATCCTTTCTTTGCTTTAATGATTTATATTATCGGCGTCGGCGCGATATGTATGCGCCGCTCGCTGTTATATCTTCAGATAATAGCCGCCGGGTGCGATTTTGACGTAGCCCTTGATCTCAAGCATGGTCAGTTTGGAAAGTACCCTGCTCGCGCCGCCGAATTTTGCGGCAAGCTCGTCCGGATTGTTCGGAGTGTCCGGCTTGAGCGCGGCGTAAATGGCGCGTTCAATATCGTCAAGCTCGGTGAAATCGTGAACCGGCGCGGCATCGGCTCGGCGCTTCTCATCGTCGTCGCTCTGAGAACGCCGGTCCTGCCCGCGTTTTTCCGGTGCGCCGTCATACGCGGGCGGATTCAAGACTGTCTGGGCGTCGGGCAGCTTCTGATTCAAAATTGTCTGAGCGTCAGGCAACGGCATTTTTTGATTGCTTTCGGATTCCGGCGCGGAATAGGGAATGCTGACCGTTTCCTCGCCTTCGAAGCCGATGCTGTTCGCAGCCTTCCGCTCCTTCTGTTTTTCAGCGGAGCGGCGGGCGCGTTCAAGCTCCGGCACAACCACGCGCCGCGCGTAGGGCATGAGCCGCGCGAGATTTATTTTTCGCGGATAGAGCGCGACAAATTCGGATAAAATGTCGATCGGATAGAGCGCCAGACCCGCTCCGGCGCGAATGAGCTTGTTTGTACCCTCGCTCGTACTCTCGCCGACCTTGCCGGGCAGAGCGTAAAGCGAACGTCCCTGAGTCAGAGCGGTTCTCGCCGTGATAAGCGCGCCGCTGCGTTCTCCCGCCTCGACGACGAGCGTCGCCTGTGAAAATCCGCTGATTATGCGGTTGCGCATCGGAAAATTGTGACCGTAGGGCGGGGTGAGCGGGCGGAATTCGCTTATCACCGCGCCGTTTGCGGCTATTTCGCGGTAAAGCGCTTCATTTTCTGCGGGATATACCTTGTCCGCGCCGCAGCCCAGCACCGCTATCGTATAGCCGCCGGCATCGAGCGCTCCACGAGCCGAAATGCTGTCGACGCCGCGAGCCATACCGGAAACGATTACAGCTCCGGCGCGTGCCATCTCATATGCGAAGGAATACGCCGACTGCGCACCGTACTGTGTCATCGAACGTGTGCCGACCATCGCGACGCAAAGCTCATCGTCGAGCGGTTTGAGCTTGCCCTTGTAATAAAGCAGCACCGGACGTGAATTTATCGAGCGAAGCCGCTTGGGATAAAGCGGATCGGTGGGATAGGCGATGCCGATAGCGTTCTGCTGACAGTACGCGGAAAGCTCCTGCGCCTGATCAAGCGACTTTTGGTCAAGGCGCTGTGCGATATCCGCGCCGCCCGCGATATCAGCGATATCCTCTCCCATGGCGTCGTATATCTTTTCAATATCGTAGTCGTAGCGTTCGAGCAGGAGATCGGAAGCGCTGCTGCCAGTCCCGACGACAAGACTCAGCCACAGCCACAACAGCCGTTCAGACATATCGCAGACCACCTTCACAAAAATTTAACACGTCAGTGTCATGAATTTAAAATGCCGATGTATCAAAAATGAAAATAAGCTCTAATTGACGTCAGAGGTTTAGGAGCGGTCTTTCGTCGCCAACGTTTCTCCGCAATCACTTGCGTCCCCAGTGCCCTCCCAGAGGAGGATGGACGCGGCGGCGGCGGCGTTGAGCGATTCGGAGGTGTCCGCCATCGGTATCACGGCGGTATGGGAGCAGGCGGCTATCACGGCGTCGGAAAGCCCATGACCCTCGTTGCCGACTACGAACAGATTTTGGGGGCGGCGACTGATATCGCGGATGCTGACAGCATCCTTGTGCAGCGCGGCGGCGTAGGTGACATAACCGATATCCGAAAGCGCCTTCAGCGACGCCGGAAGGTCGGAAACGCGCACGGTCGGCAGGCGGAACACCGCTCCCATAGCGGCGCGAATGGTTTTGGGATTGTAGATATCGGCGCAGTCGTCGGAAAGCAGCAGCATATCGCAGCCAAGCGCGGCGGCGGTACGCATTATCGTTCCGAGATTTCCGGGATCGCGCAGGCTTTCGAGTGCGAATATACGCTTTCCGGCTTCATTTTTACCTACAATATTATATATTGTAATCCTTTTATGAAAATTGTCAAGATATTTCGCACAGCATAATACGCCCTGAGGTGATTTTTCAAGCGAAAGCTTCTCATAAACCGATTGTGAAAGCACGCGGATATGTGCGCCGCAGACGCCGAGAGCGTCCGAATATGACGGATAATATTTTCCGTACGCATCTTCGGTGAAATATACCTCGGCGATATCCGCTCCCGCGCCGAGGGCTTCCGAAAGCAGCTTGACGCCCTCGAACATAAACAGTCGGGCGGCGTCCCGGTATTTTTTATCGGCAAGCTTGACCGCCGCCATGACCGCCGGATTTGAACGCGATGTTATTATTTCCATAAAAGCTCCCAAATAATTGTATTAAACGCATATGAATATAGTTTACGCGCAATTGCAGCCGCGGCATTATAAATAACGCGCGGGGCAAAAAATGCTCCGCGCGTCTATGTTGATCATGTTAAATTAAAGTGCAGCCTTAGCTTTGTCCGCGAGAGCTGCGAAAGCGGGCTTATCGGAAACCGCCAGCTCAGCGAGCATCTTGCGGTTGAGATCGATACCGGACTTCTTAAGACCGTGCATCATGGTGGAGTAGTTCATACCGCACACCTTAGCCTGCGCGCTGATACGGGTGATCCAGAGCGAACGGAAATCGCGCTTCTTCAGGCGTCTGCCCGCGAAAGCGTAGTTGCCGCTCTTCATGACGGCTTCTTTTGCCATCTTAAAGTGTTTGCTCTTTGCGCCCCAATAGCCCTTGGCGAGCTTCAGCATTTTGTTTCTTCTCTTGCGGGTCATCATTGCGCCCTTAACTCTTGCCATTTTATATATCCTCCGGTTATTTCGTCATTAAATTCGTTAGTTGTGATACTTACGCGTAGGGAAGAAGCTTTCTGATGTTCGGAGCCATGGTCTCGCTCATGTATCCGGTCTTTCTCAGATTTCTCTTACGCTTTGTGGTCTTGAATCCGAGCTTATGACGGCGGTTGGTATGGTTCAGTTTTACCTTACCTGTACCCGTAACCGAAAATCTTTTGGCGGTAGCTTTATGTGTCTTGATCTTTGTTGCCATTTGTGAAAAACTCCTTTCATTTAGCGGCAGTCTGTTTTGCCGGCGATATAAACATTGTCATAGCGCGGCCCTCGAGCATCGGTCTTTTCTCGACCGCGCCGATATCCGCGCAGCTTTCTTCGAATTTGGAAAGCAGTTCGCGTCCGATATCAAGATGCGTAACCTGGCGGCCCTTGAATTTAACAATGACCTTGACCTTGTTTCCGTCGATTAAAAATCGGCGGGCATGGTTCAGCTTAGTGTTGAAATCGTTCGTATCAATATGGCAGGTGAGCTGAATTTCCTTGATGTCGATGACCTGCTGCTTTTTCTTTGCTTCCTTATCCTTCTTATCTCGTTCGAAGCGGAATTTGCCGTAATCCATCATGCGGCATACGGGCGGATCTGCCTGCGCGGCGATAAGAACGAGATCGAGATTTTTCTCGTAAGAGCTGTCAATCGCTCTTTCAAGGGTAAGAAGTCCGATCGGTTCGCTTTCCGGACCGATGACACGTACGATTTTCTGCGGAGCAAAGTTTATCTCTTCGTTGATAAGATGCTCCTTGGAATTGCTGTTCTTTATTGCAAAGCACCTCCGTTTGGTGTGACATTAAGATGACGTATCGGACGAAAGCGTCTCGCCGCAAGGCGAGCCGCGGCACTTTGCCTTGCGGCAAAGCGCGGTAAGCACAAAATTGCTGCGGAACAAGGTCTCGCCGCAAGGCGAGCCGCAGCACTTTGCCTTGCGGCAAAGCGCGGTAAGCACAAAATTGCTGCGGAACAAGGTCTCGCCGCAAGGCGA
>JBAXZA010000023.1:0-11812 GCA_041670545.1 Eubacteriales bacterium
GCATAAATACCGTCCGCGCGGCAATATTATAGACGTACTGCCCGCGTTCAGCTATGCGTATTTCAGCTTTTTATATAATTTCAAAATAAGTATACTCATCTTTCGGAGGTATTATTATGAAAATGTTAATTGCCATCGTTAATAATGACGACGCCTACACAGTCAACGCCAATCTGAGCAAATCCGGATTCTTTGTCACCAAAATCGCCTCCACCGGCGGCTTTCTTATGAACGGCAACTCCACATTTCTGCTCGGCGTCAAGGACGGCGAGGTGGACACCGCTATCGAGCTGATCGGAAAATACTCAAAGAAACGCGTCCAGCAGGCTCCGATCGATATGAGCTACAACAGCGCCGCATACGGCTCTTTCCCCGCCGAGGTCGTCGTCGGAGGAGCTACCATCTTCGTCATGGACGTCGAAAAGTACAAGCGCGTCTGAGCGCTCCGGAGGATCTCCATTGTTTGAGGACATTTACGGCAACGAACAGGTGAAAAACTCGCTCTCGGGCGATATCGCCGCGAACGCGCTCACCCATGCATATATAATCGAAGGCCCTGCCGGCTCCGGGCGTCACACGCTGCTGCGTGGTATTCTCACAGCGCTCGCCGGAGAGGATTTCCGGCATAAAATAACGCAGGATATCACTCCCGACGTCATTTCCATCGCCGTGCCTAAGGATAAAAAAAGCATCGGCGTGGACGATGTCCGCGCGGTGAAGGAGGAGGCGTACCTCTCCCCAAACGAGCTTGAATTCAAAGCGTTCGTCATAAACGAAGCCGCGCTCATGACGGTGCAGGCTCAGAACGCTCTGCTCAAGCTGCTCGAGGAGCCGCCTGACAACGTTTATTTCTTTCTCATATGCGAAAACGCGGCGGCTCTGCTGCCAACCGTTCGCTCCCGCGCGCCGGTGCTGCGTATGCAGGTGTTCGGCGGCGGCGAGCTTGACCGTTATCTTGCCGAAAACGTCAAAAAAGCGCGCGAGCTTAAACAAAAGGACCGCGTGTCCTATGATTTCGCACTAAAAATGTCGGGCGGGAGCATTGGCGGAGCGCTTTCCGCGATGGAAAAACGGAGGAGCGCTCACGACGGCGCAATATCCGCTCAGTCGCTCGATTTCGTCACATCGGCGCTGACAGAAAACGATGCCGCGCTATTTTCGCGTATAGCGACGCTTTCAGTCAAGCGAGATGAGCTTTCGGAATTTATAGCCTCGTGCGAGCTTGCCGTGCGCGATATCGTCGCGGTCAAATGCGGCGGCGAAAACGCTCCTCTGCTATTTTTCGGCTCGCGCGACGACGCTGAAAGGTTGTCTGACGCCGCCGGACTATCGCGGCTGATTTCACTGTACGATATACTTGAGCGCACACGCGTCGAGCTTTGGCGCAACATAAACGTAAATACCGCGCAGGCCGCCCTGCTCTCGCGGATATCGGCGGCGCGGCGGTAAACGCCGTTTTTCTCCCATCGCTGTTTAACGCATCAAATCGTACCACAAATCCATTATTAATCTTTTATCAAGGACGTCTGAGATAATCTCGGCGTCCTTGTGTCGATTTTAGCCGCGCGGTTAGTATATGATAACGACAGACATACACATATTAACATTTTGACTATTATAAGGTATACATTATGAAAAACAATAATAACAGTAACATTTCAAACAGCGTCAATATGACGCCGCAAAGACCGTCCGACGGCGAAATATCGCCATCCGTGCGCATAAAAGCAGGCAACACCGCCGGCATCGTCGGTATCTGCGTCAATTTTACACTATGTGTGATCAAGCTGATCGCCGGAATAATCTCAGGAAGCGTCGCCGTCATCGCCGACTCGGTGAACAATCTCTCGGACGCCGGCTCGTCGGTCATCACCGCCATCTCCTTTAAAATGTCCGGCAAGCCCGCCGACAGCGAACATCCCTACGGTCACGCGCGGCTCGAGTACATCGCCGGACTCATCGTTTCGTTCGTCGTGACAATACTCGGCGTCGAGCTTGGCAAAAGTTCGATCGAAGCGATAATATCGCCCGAAAAGGCTGTTTACGGCGCGCTCACCTTCATTATCCTCGGCATTTCCGTCGCGGCTAAGGTCGGACTCGCGCTGTACTACAAAGCGGTCGGACGCAAAATCCATTCGGTATCGCTAGACGCCGCCGCCGCCGACAGCATAAGCGACGTGATGTCCACCTCGGTGGTCATAATCGGCGCTGTAATATCACGTATAAGCGGAATAGTGCTCGACGGCTGGCTGGGCGCAGCTGTCGCCGCGCTCATCCTCTATTCTGGAATCAAGCTTATAATCGAAACCTCGAATCCGCTGCTCGGAATCGCGCCAGATCCCGCCACCATACGCGATATAAGCGATAAGATACTCTCCTACGACGGCGTGATCGGTATGCACGATCTGATGATACATAACTACGGCTCGGGACGCCGCTTCGCTTCAGCGCACGTCGAGGTTCCTGCAAAGCGCGATATCCTCGAGAGCCACGATATAATCGACAACATCGAAAACGATTTTCTGCGCGACGAGGGACTTCATATGGTGCTCCACCTCGACCCTGTCGAAAACGACAACGAGCAGATCATGGAGCTGCGCCGTAGTGTGCAGGATATCGTCGGGCTGCTCTCGCCAAACATGGACGTCCACGACTTCCGCGTGGTTTTCGGCACGACGCACACCAATCTGATATTCGATATCACAATCCCGATAGATTATCCGGAAAACGACGCGGAGCTTTGCCACCGCATTTCGCACGGCGTCAAGGGGCTTATCGGCGAGCAGTACAACACTGTAATAACCGTCGACCGCAACTACGACCGGACGGTCAACGAAAACTAAGCAGCTGCTGATTATTATATTATATTAATATAATAGCTGATATTGACACGCAAAAAGCGTCCGAATGAATCCGGACGCTTTTTTATATTATTTGACGGATTATTACAGCTTGCTGGTATCCATTCCCGCTTTTTTGAGTATATCGCAGAGTCCCTCGCGAACCTCGTCGCGCGAGAAATCACGCGCGGCAAGCTCCTCGTCGCTCATTCCGTTGAGCCGCTGATAAAAATCGAGCGCGGCGAGAATATAATCGTCGCCAGCCATGAAATTCTCGAAAAGATAATTCTCCGCCCCGCAGATATCGCCTGCGGAAAGCAGCTCGCAGAGCTTTAAATATAGCGAATCGGCGGGAGTCGGACGCGAGGGGTCGGCGACGGTGTACGAAACGGTATCGCGATTATAAAGATAGCTTGCGATATACTGTATGATCAGTGCAATACGGCGCATTTTTTTGTCCTTTCACGGCGTCGGAGCATACCGGCGTCAATACATAATATTTTTAATATTTCTCTCGGCTATAAGATATATGACATAATCCGAGCTGGTAGCTTTGATTTTAGCCGGCTCAAGCTGATAGCTCCACATATCGCGCCAATTCGTCACCGAAAAGGTATCGTTCGCCATAGCTTCGACAGCGGAGGAAAACGAATCGCGGTATATCATCGCTCTCGGCAGAGTGCGGCTTTTATCAGCGTTGACAATGCGGTGAGCGCCGCTTGTGACGCTGTGCTCGACTTCATTTTTTCCCGGCATGAAAAAATCGGGATCGTATGGCGACTCGAAAAGCAAATCGCATACAGTGGTCATTTCGTGCAGCGATTTATTCGGTATCTCGAGATGAGTACACATATCGCCGGCGATACGATCCTCCTTGTAAAAACGGAACAATGATTCGTCGCGCGGCTCGGCGTCCTCCCAGCCGTCGGACACAAGATAATCGGTCAGCGCGAGGTAGGCGTAATACGCGCCGTATTCCGTCCAGTGGCTGTCCATTTTATTAAACAGCTTGAAATCGTCGTCACGGTGAGCGAGGAAGGTTTCGGTCAGATCGATGACGTCCGCTCCGGCTTGCTTCACGATTTCCGAAAACTGCGACGTCAGACTGTCGTCCGTATAACGCACGTATTCCGATGGAACGGTTTCCGGATATATCGTCATGGGGTTGGGAATGAGGATATAAAGCAGCTTGGCGCCGTTTTTCTCACACGCCGATACATTGCGTTCGGCAGCTTTTTTCACGCCCTCGCGCTGTGTATCCGAAAGCAGGTTTGCACCGGTATAATCGTCGATTGCGCCTTGAAAATGCCCTTGAAAATTGTTGCCGACGACGACTCCGCAGACGCCGTGATTCTCGAATATGTAAACATCGTCCCTTGCCTGCACCGAATAGGTGAGCGGAACGCTTTCGGCGCGTCCGCTCTCCTCGGCAGTGACGGTAATCACGCTCGTACCTTTGGCGGGAATGTCTACGGCTCCCCAGAAATTATCGTCGTCGGGATAAAATGTCATATCGGTCACACCGCCGCGTATATGTACGGCAGCGTAGGGAGAAACCTTGCCGCAGACGAAGAATTTCGTGTTGGTTATCTGCTTATACATTGTAATTTTCGGCTGCTCTGATATTCCCTTGACGGCAGTATGCGGCGACGCGCCGTTTTTGAGCATATCGAGCTGTTCGGGGGTGAAATCCGACCAGCTCTGCATATCAGCCGCCGATTGAATGCTGCCGGACGTGATTTCAGACTCGGCCGCCGTCTGCGATGTTACAGCGCCGGCTGTGACGGCGGTTTCCGCCGCTCCTCTGTCTGTACAGGACGCGCAGAGCGTCAAAAGCGCGCAGAGGAGCGGCAGCGTGATAAATCTGCCGCGTCCCATATCATTCGCCCGCCGACGGAGTCAGCATATCGGAAATAACTCCCTTTGCGACCGTGTTGTCGGTCGTCGAAACGAAGATAACATAATTGCCGACGGCATAATATTCGGCGCTCTTGAGAAAAGGATATTCCTCAGGCGCATAGTCGACGATATCGCTTTGCAGCTTGCGGTCGAGCCGCTCCTTATAAAGCGCCAGCACCGCTTCGTTGTCGGCAGCATCCTTGGTTTTCATTATATCAATCTCAAATATCCGCTTGCCGACCGGCGTCGCCATCGCGTAAGAATCAAGCGAGGACAGCAGAGTCACATCCGCGCCGTATTCGTCGTAGAAAATCACTCCGGCATAGCCCGGATCGAGATAATCCTCGGCGTCCTCGCCCGCTCCCGAACGATAATATTGAATCGTCGGAAGAGTGTCAGCGCTGTATGCGGCGACACAGGCATCGACAATATCGGACACCGCGGCATCGGCGACCTCAGAGGTTTTCGCTTCTGGAGCGGACGTATCAGCCGCGCCTCCCCCAGAGCCGCACGCGGCGGACGACAGCAGTGTGAGCGCGCACAGCAGCAGTACGATCAGCTTTTTCATATATTTTTCTCCATATTATATAATGATTTATTTTCGTCGTTAATTTATTATTGCTTCTAACCGATGAATATAAGCGTTTCTCCGGCGGCGATATATGAGAAACCCTCCGGAAAATTTATCGCGCCGAAAGCGCCGCCGATATAGCGCGACACGAAGCTGTCGACGCACGCGGAAAGTCCCGCACCGCAGTTCTGCTCAAAATACAGCGAACCGCCCGACTCGCCGACCTCCACCGTGCCGCGCACTCCGCCTTCTCCCGCGAGTACGAAGGCTTTGCCCTCGTATTCACCGGTAATTATCTCGTGCATGACGCCGGTTTTCGAATATATGGCGTCTCGCAGACGTTCGGCGGCGGCGTCATCTCCCTCGGCGCAGACTATCGGATAATCCCGGGAAGGCTCGCCCGCTATATAAAGCTCCGGAATGTCGAAGTTTTGCCTGTGGATATCCTCATAGCCGTCGGGAATCACAATTTCGCCGTTTTCCGCTCCGTCGATAAAAGCGGAGATGAAAGCGTCTACCGCAGCGCCCGTCGTTTCGTCGCTGCCGCCGGTGATAAACACGCTTGAGCCGCGTCGTATGACCGCCCAGCCGCGCTCGCCGAGCGAAACGCGGTCGATATCCGAGCCGTCTGACGCTTCGCGAAGCGTTTCGCCGACGATAAGCTCGACAGCGTATGTCGGATTTTTCTTCCAGTCGGTGGAAATTATTACATCAGTGCCGATACATTGCTCTACCGCCTTGCGAAGCCGCACCGCTTCATCTGTCAGAGCGCGCCCTGATGTATCGCTGCGCACGACGGCGAGCGTTTGCCCCTCGGCGTCGGCGGCGCTTATACGGAGCGCACCGTTCGCGGCGGCGGTATCCTGCGTTTCAAAGGTGTCCTGCGCCGGTCGCGGTATATCGCCGCAGGACGCGAGCGCCGTTATCAGCGCGGCGCAGACGGCGGCGAGCACGAGCCTGCATTCATTTTTCATTATCAAAAGCCCCCCAAAGCGAAGCGCACGCACAATAAACAAACGCGTGTACAGCCGCTCCGCCGCTTAACTAATTTTACAGTATATTGCCCAACTTGTCAAGTGTATGCGCCAATATTGTGAGCATAATGCTAAAATCGCCGCAAAAGCGCGGTTAAAACGTCTTATTTTGTAGAATTGTTCATCAATTCAGAGGTATAATAACAAGCATCAGACGCCGCTGTCCGCTTTTGAAAGCGTTATGCTCACGGCGCCGCTTTATTTTTGAATCGAGGTATACTGATACAAATGGAAAAAACCGGAACAGACAAATTTGTACGCATGACTACCGAACCGGTTGAACGGCTGATCTGCAAAATGGCGGCGCCCACCATCGTCACCATGCTGATATCGTCCATCTACAATATGGCGGACACCTACTTCATCGGTCAGATCAAAATCGACGCCACGGCTTCTACCGGCGCTGTCGGCGTCGTGTTTTCGTTCATGGCGATAATACAGGCGATCGGATTTTTCTTCGGTCACGGCTCGGGCAACTATATATCGCGCCAGCTGGGGGACGGCAAGCGCGAGGACGCTGTAATCATGGCGTCGACGGCGTTTTTCTCGTCGCTCGCCGCCGGGATCGTCCTCGCCGCCGCCGGACTGATATTCTGCGCGCCACTCGCCGCCGCACTCGGCTCTACCGAATCAATACTACCGTACGCGGTGAGCTATCTGCGCTACATTCTCATCGGAACGCCGTTTATAATGGGTTCGTTTGTGATAAACAATCAGCTGCGCTTTCAGGGCAGCGCGTTTTACGGCATGATTGGAATGACGAGCGGCGGAATTCTCAACGTCATACTCGATCCGATCTTCATTTTCGGACTCGATATGGGCGTCGCCGGGGCGGGCTGCGCCACGATGATAAGTCAGATGGTCAGCTTCGTCATACTGTGCTTCATGTGCGGACGCGGCGAAAACATAAGAATAAGCCCGCGCAGCTTTAAACCGACTTTACAGCGGTATTATGAAATAGTGCGCGGCGGCTTTCCGTCACTCGCGCGTCAGGGACTGTCGAGCGTCGCCACGATAATGCTCAACTTTTTGGCGAGCGGCTGGGGCGACGCCGCCATCGCCGCGATGAGCATCGTTTCACGCATTACGATGTTCGCGGCGTCGGCGCTCATCGGCTTCGGGCAGGGCTTTCAGCCGGTATGCGGCTGGAACTACGGCGCACGCCTTTATGAACGCGTCCGCCGCGCGTTCTGGTTCTCGGTCAAGGTGACGGCAATATTTCTGTTAGCTGCCGCCGCCGTGGGCTTCATATTCTCGCCGTCGATAATCGCCCTGTTCCGCCGCGACGACGCGGAGGTCATACGCATCGGAACATTTGCGCTGAGGGCGCAGTGCGTCACGATTCCGCTTTCGTCATTCATCGTCATGGCGAATATGTATCTTCAGACGATCGGCAAAGCGATACCGGCGACGGCGGTCGCAATGTCGCGCCAGTTCATTTTCTTCGTTCCGGCGCTGCTTATAATGACGCCCGTTTTCGGTCTCGCCGGAATACAGCTCGCCCAGCCCGTATCCGATATCTGCTCGATGATACTCGCCGTTCCGGTCACGCTTCGCGTGCTTTCCGCAATGAAAAACGCAGATGAAGCGCAGACGGCGGAAAATATCCGATAATAACGAAAAACACGCGGGGATATATGCTCCCCTCGTGTTTTTTATTTTTAAGCGTATACCGCCGTTTATTTTTCGTTATGCTCCTCCGGCCAGCGGAGCTTTATATGGGTGCGCTCGATGAAATCCTGCGCGGCGGTGACGCCCGTGAGGTCAAATTCCTCCCAGCAGCCGCATTTTCCGCAGAAGATGCGGACGCCGCTGTCGGTCATATCGAAGTCATATTCGCCCTCCTCGCCGCGCTCGGTGCAGCCGCATTCGATGCCGCCTTCCTCGCGAAGCGATGACAGCAGAAAGCGTATCACCCCGACGAGAAAAACGTCCGGCGCGCTCTCCTTTGCTCCGTCGCCGGCGGTATCGGCGGCGACGTCCTCATCGCCGTCAGCGGCGCGATGATTGATTTTATCAAGCCTGCCTATCATATCGGCGATGGCGCGGTCGGCGTCCTCGTCGCTGTCAAACGCAACGTCCTCGATGTCCTCATCGTCGTCGTCGTCGTCGCCGTCGTCCGAACCGAATGCGTCGGACAGCTGATCCTCGTCGACGCCGATAAGCTCGGCAAGCGCCTTTGTTGAGCGCTCAAACGCCTCCCCCACGGCATCGGCAGTACCGATGAACGCGATCTCCATCGCCGAATAGGAACACATGACGGTGAACAGCTCGCGCCCGAAAAACACCTCGCGGCTGATAACATAATTATGCGGCTTGGGGCAGATTATGCACGGCACATCGAGCCTCACCTTGCCGTCGCGCGACATTGTGATTGTCATTTCGCTCTGTCCGCAGGTGCATTTCAGCTTATACATATCTCCGCTCAGCGAAAACACGCCGACGGGCGAGGTCACGCACGCGCCGCAGTATGGGCAGCGATAAGCGACGGTGGTCTGCATCGGGGTCAATATCATATGTCATATCTCCGAATTATTTTTATTGATGTTTTTGGGCTTGTTCGTAAAATCAGCGTAAACCGTCAGATCATATAACAGCGCCGAAACTTGAATTTATGGTTTTACAGACAGGTCACGAAATTATGTGACTGCGGCGTTTTACTCCGCCGCGCCGGACGTCAGATAGGCGGGTGACGCGTATAGCTTATCAGGCTGTGACGGCGCCGTGCCGGTCAGCTTTTCGCCGAGCACACTTCCGTCGTTTTCCGGATCGTAAATTATAAACGACGCCATCGGATGCGAGCGGTTTACGTCGTTTATATAAAATATATCGAGTGTGACCGCGCCGCACGACGTGAAATCGACGCCGCCGAAAACAACTCTGCGATAATTATGGACGAATTTTTTCGCCGATGTGAAGCTGTACGAGGTATAGGTCACGCCGTTTTCATCTGTGAGCATATAAACAAATATCTCTCCGGCGAGCTGCGCGTCAAGCGAATAGTCCTCCTGGATTTTTTTCACCGTGCTGTTGTTATAGCGCACCGAAAGCTGAATTTCACCGGTCTGCGGCATATAATAAACGCTTGAAACGGAGAAAAGTCCGGCGTCGTCGATATCCTTATCAGGCTTCGAAACGGCGGCGGAAAAGGTATCGGGGGACGATTTATAAAGCTCGATCGAGCTTTGCGTCCAATAAAAGCGCTTCATCGACTCCGGCTCGCCCTGCGAGCAGATACGGAGCATAAAAAGTCCGTAAACGAACAAAATAAGCGCGATTATAATCCATTTTATTAGCTTGCCAACGGTAAAGCCCTTTTTAGGGTTCTCGTTTTCATAATCCATTTTTGCTATCTCCGTTAATTTTCGATGTCAAATGCGTATACGGCTGCCCGGCATTTTACCTATTATTTTACCGTTGAACCCTATTATAACACTTAATTTATGAATATTCAAGTAAAATTAATGTGAAACTCTTGAAATTACTATAAATTAATGTATAATAATATGATATATACTGAAAACAACAATTCGAAACGGAGGCTTCCGCGCTTTTGCGGATAAATAATTATGGAATATAATATTTCAAATAAAATGGTGGATATGAAGCCGTCGGCTATACGCGAAATTTTTAAAAGCCTTACCGATCCCTCGATAATCGCTTTCGCCGCGGGCAATCCCGCGCCCGAATCCTTCCCCAAGGAGGATTTTGCCGCGCTTTCCGCCGATATATTCGCGAACAACGCGGTCGCCGCGCTCCAATACAGCATAACCGAGGGCTATCCCGCGCTGCGCGAACAGGTTGCCTCGCGGCTTAAAAACAAGTTCGGCATCGGCGGCGCAAACGACGCGACTATCATCGTTTCGGGCGGTCAGCAGGGTCTGGAGCTTGCCTGCAAGGTCATGTGCAACGAGGGCGACGCCGTTATCTGCGAAAATCCGAGCTTCATCGGCGCGCTCAACGCCTACCGCTCAAACGGCGCCCGCACCATCGGCGTTCCGCTCTGCGGCGACGGCATCGATCTCGATATTCTCGAGGACACGCTTAAACGCGAGAAACGCGCCAAGCTGCTCTATGTCATTCCGTCGTTCCAGAATCCCGCCGGACTGACCATGTCGCTCGAAAAACGCAGAGCCGTCTACGCTCTCGCGCTCAAATATAACATTATGATACTTGAGGACAATCCCTACGGCGAGCTTCGCTTCGCAGGCGAGGATATCCCGACGATAAAGAGCATGGACACCGAGGGGATCGTTATCTACTGCGGTTCGTTCTCGAAGATTTTATCCGCCGGAATGCGCATAGGCTTCGTCTGCGCACCAAACGCCGTTTTGCAGAAAATGGTGGTGGCAAAGCAGGTTGAGGACGTTCACACAAACATTTTCTTCCAGATGCTCTGCTCGAAATTTATCGCCGAGCGCGACCTTGACGCGCACATCGACAATATACGCGAGCTTTACCGCACAAAATGTGCGCTCATGCTCGATTCGTTTGAAAAATATGTCCCCGAAAGCGTCAAATATACCCGTCCAGAGGGCGGTCTGTTCGTATGGTGTACCCTTCCCGGGAACATTGCGCTCGACGATTTCGTCAAAGCGGCAATGGCGAAAAAGCTCGCCGTCGTCCCAGGCACGGCGTTTAACTGCGATACCTCCGCTCCATCTGATTCTTTCCGCATAACCTATTCCACCCCCTCGCCCGAGCAGATCGTTCGCGGTGTTCAGATAATCGGAGAAATCGTAAAGTAAGAACCGGATATGGGGAACGAGGGTACGCGGCTTTTTCGAGAAAAAGCCTTGCAAAAGCTTTGAATAAGTTTTTTTAACCTTATTTGCTTGGATTTGTTTGATTTATATGGGTTTACTTGTAAAATAACCGTAAAGGACAGAATATAATGGATATGCCACAGACTCCCAAAAAAAGGATATTTTCCGGAATACAGCCGAGCGGAGTGCTTACGATAGGCAACTATCTCGGAGCGCTCAAAAACTTCGCCGCATTTTCCGACGAATACGACTGCATTTACTGCGTCGTGAATCAGCACGCTATAACCGTTCGTCAGGTTCCTGCCGATCTTCGCCGGCGCACCTATGAAATATTGGCGCTCTACATCGCCTGCGGCTGCGACCCTGCGAAAAACACACTGTTCGTTCAGAGCCACGTCCCCGCTCACGCCGAGCTTGGATGGGTTCTCGACTGCTATACAATGTTCGGCGAGCTTTCGCGCATGACGCAGTTTAAGGATAAAAGCGCTAAGAACGCCGACAACATCAACGCCGGACTGTTCACCTATCCCTCGCTGATGGCGGCGGATATCCTGCTTTATCAGACCGATCTCGTACCGGTCGGCATCGATCAGCGTCAGCATCTCGAGCTTGCGCGCGACGTCGCGCTGCGCTTCAACGGCATCTACGGCGACACCTTCACCGTGCCGGACGGCTACATTCCAAAGGTCGGAATGAAGATAA
>JBAXZA010000024.1:0-11776 GCA_041670545.1 Eubacteriales bacterium
GAGCGCCGAGCAGAGCGGCGTTGAGCGCATCTGTCTTTTTGGAAAGACCGGAGGTGAGCGACGTCAGCTTCTTTGCAAGCTCATACGCCGCGTCGTCCGCCATGTCTATGCCGATGGCAGCCTTTGCCGAAAGATTATCGCATATTACCGTGGTATATTCAAGGCAGGCGGGGAATATCTGCTTCTTCGCCATATCGATCATGGTCAGAGCCTCGATGCCGAGAAGCTTGTTATAGTTTTCGAGCAGGATCTCTTCGCGCGAATGAAGCTCGCATTCGGTAAAAATCTTATGCTTTGTGAAAAGCTCTATGTTTTCAGGGCGGCAGAAATACGCGAGCGCGTCGGGTGTGCTGCGGAGGTTGAGAAGTCCTCTCTTTTCCGCTTCGACGACCCATTCCTTTGCGTAATTGTTGCCGTTAAATATAATGCGTTTGTGAGCCTTGAGCACCTCGCGCATGATAGCGTCGACCTCTGATGCGAAATCGGACGCACCCTCAAGACGGTCGGCGAATTTCTCAAGCTCGTCGGCGACGATGGTGTTGAGAATTATGTTCGGGCCGGATATCGAGAACGCCGAACCGAGCATACGGAATTCAAATTTATTGCCGGTGAAGGCGAGCGGCGAGGTGCGGTTGCGGTCGGTCGTATCCTTCTTGAAATCGGGGAGGACTCCGACGCCGGTCTGCATCTGCATTGCAGCGTGAGGGCTGTAAATCGAGCTGTTTTCGATGGAATCGAGAATATCGGTAAGCTCGCTGCCGAGGAACATCGAAACGATAGCGGGCGGCGCTTCGTTTGCACCAAGACGATGATCGTTGCCTGCTGAAGCGACGGAAATTCGCAGCAGATCCTGATGAAGATCGACCGCTTCGACCACGGCGCAGAGCAGCAGCTGAAACAGCTTGTTGTCCTGAGGATTTTTGCCCGGCTCGAACAGATTCATTCCGGTATTTGTCGAAAGCGACCAGTTGTTGTGCTTTCCGCTGCCGTTGATGCCGGCAAACGGCTTTTCATGAAGCAGGCAAGCCATTCCGTGACGATCGGCGACCTTTTTCATTATCTCCATGGTGAGCTGGTTGTGATCGGTCGAAATGTTCGTTGTGGTGAAGATGGGCGCAAGCTCATGCTGAGCCGGAGCGACCTCGTTATGCTCGGTCTTTGCGAGTATGCCGAGCTTCCAAAGCTCCTCGTTCAGCTCTTTCATAAATTCCATAACGCGAGGCTTGATAGCGCCGAAATAATGATCGTCAAGCTCCTGACCCTTGGGCGCTTTCGCGCCGAACAGAGTGCGTCCGGTAAAGACGAGATCTCTGCGCTGCTTGTAAACTTCCTTGTCGACAAGGAAATATTCCTGCTCCGGTCCGACGGTCGAAGCGACGCGCTCGACATCGGTATAACCGAACATATGAAGTATACGAGTAGCCTGATCCGAAATGAACTGCATCGAACGGAGCAGGGGAGTTTTTTTATCGAGCGTTTCTCCGCCGTAGGAGCAGAACGCGGTCGGAATACAAAGCGAATCGTCCTTGATAAAAGCGTAGGAGGTGGGATCCCACGCAGTATAGCCGCGCGCTTCAAACGTTGCGCGAAGTCCGCCGGAGGGGAAGGAGGAAGCGTCCGGTTCGCCCTTTATAAGCTCCTTGCCGGAAAAATCCATAATGACCTTGCCGCCGCCCGCGGGAGAAATGAAGCTGTCGTGCTTTTCGGCGGTTATGCCGGTCATTGGCTGAAACCAATGTGTATAATGAGTCGCGCCATGTTCCATCGCCCAATCCTTCATCGCGTTTGCGACGGCGTTTGCGACCGTGATATCAAGCTCGCGTCCCTCCTCGATGGTTTTGTGAAGCGATTTGTAGATATCCTTCGGAAGCTTTTCGCGCATTACGTCATCGTTAAAAACCTTGCTGCCAAATAGTTCCGGAACGTTTATAATAGCCATAATTATCCATTCCTTTCGTTCTGTTTTCCGGGGGAGCGAATTTTCCACTTCGGATTCTCCATGCCGGATTGTTTAATGCGGTATGCGGCTCTGAAATAAAAAAACGCTGTGGGTATATCCCACAGCGCCTTTGCTGTATGTTGGTATTATACACTGATATACAGGATTTGTCAAGGGGTTATGACAAAAAAATCCGTATAAAGCGAAAAAAACAAAGTGCCGACGCAAAATCAACACGGCAGCTGATGTCATTGCGTTTGTCGGCACATGAAAATGCCTGATATATTTTGAACGCAAAAAAGCTTTCGCGTTATGCGAAAGCTTTTGTTTGTTTGTTATATTCCCACAAATATCGGTGAAAAATGAGGACGAAAACGCCCTTATCAGTCGGAGATATAGGGAAGAAGCGCAACGTGACGGGCGCGCTTGATAGCTATTGTAAGCTGGCGCTGATGCTTTGCGCAGGTGCCGGTGATTCTTCTCGGGAGAATCTTAGCTCTCTCGGAAATGCACTTGCGGAGTCTGGTCACGTCCTTATAATCGATATGCTCTACCTTGTCGACGCAGAAAGCGCACTGCTTCTTTCTCTTGCGGTTCATTCCGCCCTGACGGTAGTTTCTCTGCGAGGAGCCGGTAGCGGGAGCCGAAGCTGCTGCTGCCGGAGCCTGAGTGTTGTCTCTGTCCATCTTATGAAATCCTCCTTGTTGGATTTTGTTTAATTGTACGACGCGAAATGCCGTCAGAACGGCAGATTTTCGTCGTCGCCGAGCTCCTGGAATCCGGATGCGGATCCGCTTTGCGGAGCATTTCCGGCAAATTGAGCGGGATTATAATTATCGGGGGTATACTGCGACTCGCTCTTTGGAGCGGGAGCGCTGCTCTGGGCAGGCTTTGCGGGCGCATTCTGCGGAGCGAAGCCCTGCGAATAAGCGGGAGCCTGTCCGTAATTCGAATAGCCGTTGTCGTTTTTTGAATCGACAAAATTAACTTCGTCAGCCACTATATCAGTAGCGTAATGCTTGACATTCTGCGGATCTGTCCAGCTGCGGTTCTGGATCGAGCCCATAACGCATATGGATGAACCCTTATGAAAATATCTTGCAACAAACTCCGCGGTCTGTCTCCAGGCGATCACATTGAAGAAATCAGCCTGAGGCTGTGCGTTCTCCTGCTGCGAACCGTCGCTCTGACGTGCAAAGCGGCGATTGACCGCGATACTGAACGTTACCATTGCAATACCGCTTTGGGTTTGTCTCATTTCGGGTTCGCCGGTTAAACGGCCGCCCAAAATGACCTTGTTGAAGTTGAAATTAGCCATCTTATACCCTCCTTATAATAAAATCCTGTACAAAATGTCGATTACGCCTCGGTCTTAACGACCATGGAGCGCATGATGCCGTCTGTGATGTTGTAGATACGCTCAAGCTCGGTGGGGAACTCAGCGCCGCTTGTGAAGTTCACAAGAACGTAATAACCCTCGTTGAGATCGTTGATCGGGTACGCAAGTCTGCGCTTGCCCCACTCGTTGATCTCAGTGATTGTTCCGTTCTCGGCGATAAGCGCCTTGAACTTCTCGACGAGAGCCTTAGCGGCGTCGTCTCCGAGAGAAAGATCACAGATGAACAGGGTTTCATAAGAAGTATTCGTCTTTTCCATGTTTTTACACCTCCCTATGGACTTTAGACCGCGAAGCTTGGAATTTTTCGCGGCAAGGAGAAACCTTTGGTTTCTAACCGTATTATTATACCATGTATTCAGACGTTTGTCAAGCCAAAACCCGAAATTGCAGAAAAATAATGATAAACGATGCAAATAACGTCATAATATATTGCCTGCGCGTAGGTTTTGCTCGTAAAAAATCACGAAAAAAACAATACATACGAGTTTCTATTCGGGATTTTTTAGTGTTATTCAAACTTTTGAAAATACTTATACAATTTGACCGTTTGCGGCGATATTACGATAAAGCCCTATTGAATACGGCAAAAAAGTATGTTATAATGTTTTCAAATAAACGCAGGGGAGAGATTGAAATGACAAGACCGAATATTCTGCTGATCACAGCCGACCAGTGGCGCGGAGACTGCCTCGGCTGCATGGGGCATCCGGACGTATTGACGCCGCATCTCGACGATCTCGCGCAGAACGGGATCGCTTTTGAACACGCCTACACCGCCTGCCCGTCCTGCATTCCCGCCCGCGCTGCGCTGCATACCGGAATGTCGCAGGAGCATCACGGACGCGTTGGCTACCGCGACGGCGTCCGCTGGGATTATCCGCACACGCTTGCCGGAGAGCTGACACGCGCCGGTTATCAGACTCAATGCGTCGGCAAAATGCACGTTCATCCGCTGCGTAATTCACTCGGATTTATGAATGTTGAGCTGCACGACGGCTATCTGCACTATTACCGCAATCCGTCGCGCGGCTTGTACGATGATCAGCGCGTCGCGGACGATTATATTTACTGGCTGAAAAAGGAGCTTGGAGCGCAGGCGGATGTCACCGACACCGGCATCGACTGCAATTCGTGGACGGCGCGTCCGTGGCCGTATCCCGAATACACGCATCCGACGAATTGGGCGACCGACCGCGCGATCGATTTTCTGCGACGGCGCGATCCCGATATGCCGTTTTTCCTCAATGTTTCCTATGTCCGCCCGCATCCTCCGCTCGACGCGCCGCAGGCGTTTTTCGATATGTACGACAGCGCGGCGCTGACTGCTCCGGCGATGGGCGACTGGGCGGACGGCGAGCGTATCAAGCGTGAGGGGCGCAGCGTTTCCTCTGCTACCGGGCCAATCGACGAGAAGCTGCGCCGTATGGCACAGGCTGGCTATTACGCCGCGATAACGCAGATCGATTATCAGATAGGACGGCTCACCGAAGCGCTTTTCAGCGCCGGAGTTTCGGGCAATACGATAATAATGTTCACCTCCGATCACGGGGAGATGCTCTGCGACCACAATTTGTTCCGCAAAAGTCTGCCGTATGAGGGAAGCGCGCACGTTCCAATGATAATTTCGGGTTCAATAACGCGCGACGGCATATTCCGAGCGCTAAGATCAAAGCCGGACAAGCTCATCGAGCTGCGCGATGTCATGCCAACGCTGCTTTCCTTCGCCGGAGCGGATATTCCGGAAACTGTCGACGGCATGAACATCATGGATACCCGCGAACGCGAATATATCCACGGCGAGCATATAAACGGTGTCGATTCAAATCAATGGATAGTAACAAAAAAAGACAAATATATATGGTTTTGCCAGCGCAATGAGAGCGACGCGCAGTATGAGCAGTATTTTGACCTATCGTGTGATCCGACCGAGCTTTACAACGGTATCCGCGACGGCGAATATACCGGACGAGCGGAATATCTGCGCTCGATTCTCGTCCGTGAGCTGTCGGCGCGGCAGGAGGGCTTTGTTCAAAACGGCAGACTTGCAACAGGGTGCAGACAGGACGCGATAACGAACTGCGCGTCAAAATGACGCAATACGCACAGTATTGAAAGATTTTAAATATATCACATAAATTCAGCATACCGAAAGGAATATTATTATGTCTGAAATGTCACAAAAGGACAGGGAAATCGTAAGAGATTTAGCGAAAAGGCAGCTTGAGCTTGCAAATTCGCCGAAAAACGCCGAAATACTCAAAAAATGGTACGCGCTCGGCGCGAGCAAAAGGGAAGCGCCGACGGTCAGACTGCTGTTTTCAAATTTTCCAAACGAGGTGATATCGCCGCTTATGCAGTGCGAAACCGATGCGGGACGAAATTTTGAATACGCACTGCGCTGTAAGCTCGCCGGACAGGAGCTTTTCGGCGACGATACCCCAATTCCGGCATATTACGCGGTCGGCTGGCCAACATGGGTCAGTCCGTTCAATATCGCACCGAAAATTATCCATGCCGCCGGAGTCAACGCAAAAGGCTACCATATCGAGCCGGTGATAGAGGATATCGGCGAGGAGGCTGAAAAATTCAGCGGCGGCTATTTTGGCGCTCAGAAGGAGCGTATGCCGGAGATCATCGCGTCCGCCGAGGAGGTTATCGGCGATATCCTGCCGGTCAAAATGGAAATGGGGAGCATCTGCGGCGCGATAACAAATCCTCTTGTGCATCTCACAGGCATGGAAGCGTATTATATGGCGATGTACGATTCGCCGGACGCTCTGCACCATATAATGGATATGGCGACGACGGTTTATGAAAAATATTACGATTTTCTGGAACGCGAGGGACTTATCGTGCCGATGTCGGGCATCAGTCCGGTGTGCCAGGAGAGCTTTGCGTTCAATCATGAGCTGCCGACGGAAAACGCCCTCAAAACCACCGATTGCTGGGGATTTTTGGAATCACAGGAAACGACGGCAATATCTCCCGCCGCGTTCGGAGAGTTTGTGTTCCCATATCAGGACAGACTCGCTAAACGCTTCGGACTGCTTTCCTATGGCTGCTGCGAGCGAGTCGACGCGATCTTTCCGGAATATCTCTCAAAATGGAAAAATCTGCGCAAGCTGTCGGTTTCGCCCTTTAACAATGAAACGCAGGTCGGCGAATATCTTCGCGGAACAGATATCGTTTATTACAGCAAGCCGCGCGCCGAATTTGTCACAAACGAAGGTCCGCTGGACGAGGACGGTATCATCGAATGCTTCAAGGGAATCGCGCAGGCGTCAAGCGGCTGCATTCTCGAGGTGGCACAGCGCGAGGTGGGAACGATTTACAACGATATAAATCGCGGCAGACGTTATGTAGAGCTTGCAAAATACGCTATCGATAAATATTGGAAGCCGTAAAAAGGTATAAAACTATAAATAACATAAGTTCGATGGGGCAGGTACGCGGCTTTCCATCAAAAACCGCATCAGATGTACACATCGAGCGAAGCGAGCCCGTGTGCGGCTCACCCCACCCGACGCGGAGAGAAGAAGCGGCATCAACAAACACCCCACCCGACTCGCGAGCGAAAAACGCGTGTGCCGCACATCGCTGCGCGTCCCAGCGGGGAACGGGGAGCCTGAGGGGTGAGGGGCGCCGCTGCGTCCCCCATCCCTCAGGTTCGTTTGCGTAACCTAAACTTCATATCGAAAAAATATTTATCGGTGTAAGGTTACAGGGCAGGTCTATAAAAATATTTATTTATCGTCGAAATCACGTTAAATACGAAAACTCCCGCTCCTTATATGGGGCGGGAGTTTTGTTATATGACGGCTGCGCTTATTTTGCGAGGATATTCATAAATTCGTCGCCGGTGATGGTTTCCTTTTCGTAGAGGTATTTCGCCAGCTCGTCGAGCTTGCCCTTATTTTCCGTAAGCAGCTTGAGCGCTTTTTCATGCTGAACAGATATCAGCTCGATGACGCGGCGGTCGATGCGGTTCTGCGTGTCGGCGGAGCAGGAGAGCGACGTGTCGCCGCCGAGATACTGATTTGTGACCGTTTCCATCGCGACCATGCCGAATTCCTCGCTCATGCCGTAGCGGGTTATCATCGCGCGGGCAAGCTTTGTCGCTTGCTCGATATCGTTGGAAGCGCCGGTTGTGACCGTGCCGAAGGCGACCTCCTCCGCCGCGCGTCCGGCGGTGAAGGTGGCGATTTTATTCTCGATTTCCTCTTTGGTGAGCAGATATTTGTCGTTCTGCTCGACCTGCATTGTATAGCCGAGAGCGCCGGAGGTGCGCGGAATGATGGTGATTTTCTGAACCGGCGCGGAATTGCTTTGCAGCGCCGCGACCAGCGCGTGACCTATTTCGTGATATGCCACGGTGCATTTTTCCTTGTCGGACATGACAGCGTTCTTCTTCTGGTAGCCCGCGATGACGACCTCGACGCTCTCCTCGAGATCGCCCTCCGTGACCTCCGTGCGGCCGGAGCGGACGGCTCTCAGCGCGCCCTCGTTGATGATGTTCGCAAGCTCCGCGCCCGACGCGCCCGACGCCATGCGGGCGATATTATGCAGATTTGCGTCCGCCGCAAGCTTTATCTTCTTTGAATGTACCTTCAGAATTTCCTCGCGTCCGGTGAGATCGGGCAGCTCGACCGGTACGCGGCGGTCGAAGCGGCCGGGACGAAGCAGCGCCGGGTCGAGCGATTCGGGACGGTTGGTGGCGGCGAGGATTATAACGCCGTTGTTGCTCGCAAAGCCGTCCATTTCGGTGAGCAGCTGATTCAGGGTCTGCTCGCGCTCGTCATTTGACGAAAGCTGATTGTCGCGTTTTTTGCCTATGGCGTCGATTTCGTCGATAAAGACGATGCACGGCGCTTTTTCTTTCGCCTGCTTAAACAGATCGCGCACCTTTGAAGCGCCCATGCCTACGAACATCTCGACGAATTCCGAACCGGACATCGAGAAGAACGGCACGTTCGCTTCACCGGCGACCGCCTTGGCGAGCATGGTTTTACCCGTGCCGGGAGGGCCGACGAGCAGCACGCCCTTTGGCATCGAAGCGCCGATCGAGGTGTATTTCGCCGGATTATGCAGATAATCGACGATTTCGGAAAGGCTGTCCTTCGCTTCGTCCTCGCCCGCGACATCGCTGAAATGTATACCCTCGGAGGAGGGGACGTAAACCTTGGCATTGCTCTTGCCCATGCCGAACATCATCGAGCCGCCGCCGCCGCCGGCTTTATCCATCATTTTCTTGGATAAAAACTGTCCGAGCGCGATAAATATTACGATTGGCAGAACATATGAGAGCAGAACCGAAACTATCGGCGACATCTGCTGAACAATCTCGGACGAAAACTCGGCGCCGGCGTTATAAAGGCGCTCGGTCAGTCCGGCGTCGTTCATAAGTCCGGTTTTATAAACGGTTTTTTCGGCGGCGTCGGTAAAGACGATCTGGTTATCCTCGATCTGAACCTTACCTATATCGCCGTCCTCGGTCATTTTCATAAAAGTGCCGTAATCGACCTCCTTAATGCTCATTTGTGTGAGCATTGGCAGTACGATCGAATTGAACAGCAGAATTACGGCGAGAACGATGATGTAATAAAATATCATCGGCTTTTGCGGTTTGTTGACTTCCTTCATATAAATGATCCCCCGCTTGCGTGATTTGGAATACCGCGTCGGTGCAGCGGATATCGTGCTGCGCCGCGACACTATTCCATTTCAGCATTATATCATAAAGTTATGACTTTTTATACAATAAACGGCAAAAAATCCGTTAAACCGGACGATAACGCGCGCCGGCGGCTTATTTACGCGGCTGTCATATTAACGGTTTGTCCCTAATATAATATATCACACGAGGGGAGCTGATGCCATGGACGCAAAATTTGAGGATGTCCGGCGCTGTCTGCGTCCGGAGGCGGCGAGGGCGATCGAAAACGCCACGCCGGAGCTGCTCTGCGAGATAAGACTTCGCGCCGGCCGTCCGCTTTACATCACCTGCGGCGCTGAAAATATCGCGCTTGCCTATATATGCCGCGAAACTGACGTCGCCTATGCCGTCGATATGCTGTGCGGCGGCTCTCGCCATACCTACGGCGAGATGATACGCCGCGGTTATATTCCGGGCGCAAACGGCGTCCGCGCGGGGATATGCGGCGAGGCTGTGAACGGCGAGCGCGGCGTCGAGGGTATGCGGAGGATAACGAGCGTCAATCTGCGCATTCCGCACGCGGTAACAGGCGCTGCCGACGACCTTATAAAGCTGCTTGCCGCCGACGCTTTTTCGCTCGGAGCGCTGATATATTCTCCGCCGATGGAGGGTAAGACCACGCTTCTGCGCGACGCCGCCGCAAGACTAAGCTCGCCGCCGTACAAAAAACGCTGCTGCGTCGTCGATACGCGCGGCGAAATATACATAAAAGAGCTTTTCGACGGCACAGACGCCGCGCCCGACTTTCTCACAGGTTATCCGAAGGGCGAGGGGATCGAATGCGCCTGCCGTTCGATGTCGCCGCAGCTTATATTCACGGACGAGCTTGGCGGAGGGGATTGTCCCGCGGTTCTCGCGGCGCAGAACTGCGGTGTTCCGCTGATAGCAACTGCTCACGCCGCTTCGTTTGCGTCGCTCATGCTCCGTCCGCCGTTTAAAATGCTGTACGAGCATAATGTGTTCGGTCATTATCTGCGTCTTGAGCGAAGCGGAGACAAAATTTCGCTGACCGAAGAAAATATTGTGTGAAGAATTGTAAGCTTATTCGTAAAATGAAAATTAAACAAGCTGCGTCGGGAGGGTAAAATGTTTGCGGTAAAGCTGCTTGGCTGTGCGGCGGTCATGACCTGTGCAATATTCTGCGCGATGCTGCTCGCCCGCGAATATAAGCGTCAGTACGAGAGGGTATCGGAGTACGCGTCGCTTATACGCGAGATGGGAGCGTCGATCGACTGCCTGAACACCCCTCTTTGCGATATCTACGCCGAGCTTGCGCCGACGCTTCCGACAGCGCGTGATATTGCCCGCGACGGCTGGGAAAGCTGCGTTTCGAGCGACGCCGCTTTCCTTTGCGGAGAAGCTGACGCTCTGCGCGGATTTTTCTCGCGTGTGGGTACGGTGAGCCGAGGAGAAGCGGTGGCGCTCTGCTCGCTCACGTCGCGGCGTATGGGTGAACGCTCGGACGAGCTTCGCGCCTCGCTTGCGCAAAGGATCAAGGTCGCGCGGACGCTATGCGCCGTCGGGGGAATATTCGTCTGCCTGATATTCATATAATGAATACGATTGCGGACGCGTGTGAACTTGTTTCAGCTGATGTAAAAGGGAGGAAACGCAAATGGATGTCGCACTTATCCTTAAAGTGGGCGGCGTGGGAATACTTGTAAGCGTGCTGTATCAGATTTTATCCAAATCGGGCAGGGAGGAGCAGGCGATGATGGTAAATCTCGCCGGAATTATCATCGTTCTGCTCATGCTTGTCGGAGAGATGGGTTCGCTCATCGACACCGTGAGGGGGATATTCGGCATATGAACGAGCTTATAAAGGTTCTCGGCACGTCGATGTGCGCCGTGGCGGTCATAATACTGCTGCGTCAGACGAAAAGCGATATCGCGGTTATTGTCGCTCTTGCGGCGGCGATAATGATAACCGCGTTCGCGCTTTCCCGCGTTGCCGGTCCGATAGCGGAGCTTTGCGCGTCGGCTTCGCAGAGCATCAGCGGCGAATACATGAGCGCACTGCTCAAGGCGCTCGCCGTATGCTGTGTCGGCGGCATAGCGGTTGATGTCTGCCGCGACGCCGGAGAGGGCGCGATAGCGTCGCGCGTCGAGCTTGCCTGCCGTGCCGAGCTTTGCGTTATCGCCGTTCCGCTCGCCGCCGATATACTCTCGCTCGCGCGGTCGCTGATAATATGAAAAGCATCAGACCGCAGCGTAAAGCTCAAATCCGCATGACCTGTCAGCGCCGCCTTCCGCCGATAATCGCCGCGTTTGCGCTGACATTTGTTTTGGCGATGCTTTTAGCGTATCCCGTCCTCGCCTATGACCGCAGCGCCGCAAGCTATATACCGCACGAGGCGGCGCGGTATCTCGATGAAATAGCGGATATGGATATCGAAGCGGGAACGCCGCCCGGACTCGGTCAGCTCGGCGAATTTCTGAGGACAAGCGTCACGGCGGCGTTCGGCGGCATATTATCGTCCTTCCTCAAGCTAATGGGGACAGCGGCGGTGCTTGCCGTACTGCATACCGTGGCGCGTGACGTCGGCGGGATGAAGCAGCTCGCCGGATATGTCGGCTGCGCTGTATGTACGCTCGCGTGCGCCGATATCGCGCTTCCGGCGTTTGCACGGCTCACCGAAACGGTGAATGAGCTTGGTGTGCTTGTCCGCTCCATGACGGCGGCGGTCGGAACGCTTAGCGCGGCGGGCGGCGCAATAGCTTCGGC
>JBAXZA010000025.1:0-11344 GCA_041670545.1 Eubacteriales bacterium
CGAGCGCTCCCGCGACCTTATCATACGCAGTCTTGATCTCCGCAAGCCGCCGCATGAGCGATATAAGCTCCTCCTCATTCGGAATACTGAAGCCGGTAAGCTCGCTCATGACGCGGTAGTAAAGTCCCTCGTCGAGTTTAATATCAAGCTCCGCCTGACCGCTCGACAGATCGAGCTTTGAAACCCGCGCACTCTCGATGTTTTCATTTTCAGCAAGCGGCGCAAACGCCGATCTGATATCCCCTGTACGCGTGATCTTGCCGGCACATTCGAGGACAGCGGCGCGCAGAGAAGCGGACAGCCAGTGATCGGCTTCGAGAGCGGCTGTCCAGCGCGGCAGTCCCACCGATATCTCGGTCACCGGGAATTCGAGCAGAATCAGCTCCAAAATATGGCGGATATCGTCGGCGTTCAGCTCAAGACAGTTGACGAGCGCGACCGGTACGCCGTAACGGCTTTCAAGCTCATACGCAAGCGCCTCGGCTTCCGGCTTCGCGGGATCGGCGGAGTTGAGCACTATCGCGAACGGCTTTGCTATCGAGCGCAGCTCCTCGACGACACGGCGCTCGGCGTCGGCATAGCTTTCGCGCGGGATATCGCCTATGCTGCCGTCGGTCGTCACAACGACTCCGATCGTAGCGTGATCGGTTATGACCTTGCGCGTTCCCATTTCAGCTGCCGCAGGAAATGGCATTGGAGAAGCCGACCACGGCGTCAGCACCATGCGCGGTTCGCCGTTTTCTGTCTGACCGGTAGCGTCCGGCACGATATAGCCGACGCAGTCGACCATCTTCACACGCAGGGTGGCGTCGCCGTCGACCGTGATATTGACGGCTTCATCGGGGATAAACTTTGGCTCTGTGGTCATGACCGCCTTGCCGGCTCCGCTCTGCGGCATTTCGTCGCGCGCGCGGCGGCGGTCGTATTCGCCTTCGATGTTCGGAAGCACGAGCGCTTCCATGAATTTTTTGATAAAGGTCGATTTACCCGTACGGACCGGGCCAACGACTCCGATATAGATATCGCCCCCGGTGCGTCCGGCTATATCGCGGTAAATGTTATCCATACAAACTCTCCTTTTCTAAGGCGCGGACGCTTTTCCGACGGCTGTAACCGCCCCGCCGCGTTATGTTCGCTTACGATAACATTTATATTATGGCAGACCGCAAATTATTACTGCGCCGTGAGCTTAATGTTTTCTGTGCCCACGCGGCGAATAACACTTTATCCGGAGACTGCTCAGAACTGCTTTCGTATCTTCTCGAGCGCTCCTTTTTCGAGCCGCGATACCTGTGCCTGTGAAATACCTCTTTCACATGCCGAAATGCTGCCGGAGGTTTTTCGCGAAACGGCGGAGGTCAGCTTTTCCTCTCCTCCGCCGGTATCGAGCCTTATGTCAAGCGTTATATCTCCGTTTTCTTCTTTTTTAATACATATGCTTTTGAGCAGAGCCGCGCAGAAGGCATCGGAACGGAACGCGTTATCGCCGCTGCCGCCGCACAGGCGCAGTATGGCGTCGTTCAACGCAGCAGGACGCTCGGCAGCGGCGCCGTCGCTTGAAAGCTTTCCCGAAAGCTCCCGCTCGGAGCTTTCATATTCGGCTCTGCGGCGTTTATATTCGGCTTTATCGATAAGCTCGTCGGCATAAAGCTCGTAAAGCCGTTCCTTTTTTCGCCTGACCGCTTCAAGCTCGCGTTCCGTCTGCTCTCCGCCGCCGTCGGTATCGCCTTTGAGCAGTCCGGCGAGCATATCCGCAAGCTCGCGCGGACGCGGCGCTATCGAACGCCAGATATCGGATAGGACATCGTCAAGCTCGGACGAATATATTGTAGGACTGTCGCACGCCGCCTTTCCGTGAAGCCTGTATATACGGCAGTTCCAGCATTCGCGGTCTCCGGCTTTTCCGTGAACGACATGGCGGTGATAAGCGCAGCCGTGCTCGGCGCAGATGAGCTTTCCGCTGTAACGGTAACGGTTCTGCGAAAGATCCGCGTGAGAGCGCGATATCTCCCCACGCCGCTCGAGCAGAACGTTCGCGCGCTCCCACAGCTCCGGCTCGATTATAGCGGGAACAGCGCCGTCGCCCGTTATCCACTCGTCGCCCGAAACGCGGAGTATGCGCGAGCTGCGGTAATCGTCGGTCTGATATTTGTGTCCGGCGTACGTCCCCTTATATTTTGGGTTGCGGATTATTCCGGCGAGCGTACCATAGGTGAATTCGCCGCCGGAGGGCGAATGTATTCCCTCGTCGAAAAGCTCGCGGGCGATACGGCGAAGTCCTAAACGTCCCTCGCAGTAAAGCTCGAATATCCGCCTTACCGCCGACGCCTGCGCTTCATCGACCGTCAGAACACCGTCCTTTTTGCGGTAGCCGAAAATGTTGTCCGCGCCGAGAACGACGCCCTGCTCCTGCGCACGGCGAAGTCCGAACCGAACGCGCTCGGAAAGCTTGCGCACCTCGTCCTGCGCTATACTTGCCATGATGGTAAGGCGCAGCTCAGCGTCGCTCGTCATGGTGTCGATATTGTCATTTTGAAAATACACTCCCACACCGCAGTCGCAAAGCTCGCGCGTGTAACGTATACTGTCGAGCGTGTTTCGCGAAAAACGCGATATCTCCTTGGTCACTATATAATCAAAAGCGCCGCGCCGCGCGTCGTCTATCATTCGCAGAAATCCGTTTCGCTTGGAGGCGCTCGTTCCGGTGATGCCCTCGTCGATATATCCCCCGCCGAACGTCCACGCGGGGTGTGATTTTATATATTCTTCATAATATCCGGTTTGATTTGAAAGTGAATTGAGCTGCGCGTCGGTTTCTGTCGAAACGCGCGCATAATATACAACTCGAAGCGGCAGATCATGTATGGTTTTACCTTGCGAAAAGTATTTTCTGAGTTTAATTTTATCCATTTTCAACATATTTTTCCTTGTCATTGTAGTGATTCTTGTCATAATATATTATATCAGATGAAAAATCACCTGTCAAGCCGCGGATTATTTTGCCAGCTGCCACTCTGCCCTCCTCACGCGTTATATAGCCTTCGCCGCACAGCCCTCGTATCGCGGCGAGCATTAGGCGTCCGCATAGTTCGTGTTCTTTTTCCGCGCTCAGTGTCATATAAATCACCTCGCGGATAGAATTGACATTTTCAGGCTTGGTTATTCTGCACAAACATTTCAATCACATATAATAAAATGTTATTTTATCTATTGACATAACATATATGTATGGTATAATTAGGATAGGGATGTTCTTATATCGGAAAAATTGTTATTGACGCTCGTCCGTAACGGAGAAATCTGATATCCGGACAAGCGCTTATTGGGGGTAATAATATGAAAAGACATCTTTCTCTGCTGCTTATTGCCGCGCTACTGATATCGTTTTCCGCTTCCTGCGGACAGGGTGCTGCAAACGCTCCCGCCGGCACATCCTCAACACCCGCCGAAGATACCACAGCCGTTACCACCGCTGAGACCGATATGCAGAGCCAGCGCGCCAACACGCCCGATTCGCTTCCCGCTCTTGATTTCGACGGGCTTGAGATACGTTTGTATGTCGACGACTCAAACCACGATTATACCGGACTCAACAAATATTTTCAAGGTCCGGAGGAGCTGACTGGCGACGTTGTTTACGACACTGTTATCGAGCGCAACCGCAAGGTTGAGGAGCGTCTGAATGTAAAATTCCAATATCACGAGGTTTCATACACCTACGACGCCGTGACCTCACCGGTGCGCAAAATGATTCTCGCCGGTGAGGACGCGTACGATATCATGGTCGAGCAGCAGTGGGGCTGCGCCAAGGTTGTCGCCGAGGGGCTTTTCCTCAACGCCTTTGACGGCAAATATTTCGATTTTTCGCAGCCATGGTGGTGGAACGAGCATATGAACAACGCCGCCATCGGCTCAGATAAACGGTTTATGCTCGCGGGAGATTATTTTCTCGATATTTTCCGCTCGTCCTATATTATTTATTTCAATAAAATGCTTTATGAGAACAGCTTCGGCACAACCGACGACCTTTATAATCTCGTTTTCGACGGCGGCTGGACGATGGAGAAATTCGGCAAATATTCCTCCGACATTTACACCGATCTCAACGGCGACGCGGTCAAAAACGAGGGGGATATCTTCGGCTTTACCACCTCCACATCAGCGATCGTCGACCATTTCGTCTATGGTACAGACGTAAAATTCACCGAGCGCGACGATAACGGTCTGCCGGTGCTTGTTATGGACAACGATCGGGCATATCAGCTTGCGGATATGCTGTATAAGCTGTCCTACGAAAACGACGGCGTCAAGCTCTATACTGACGACGGAGTGCTTCGCAAGGAGCAGGAACCGCTGTTCATGAGCGATCAGCTGCTGTTCCTGCCATACTCGATAGGCGCCGCTGATATCCTGCGCGACATGGTAAACGATTTCGGAATGCTGCCCTTCCCAAAGCTTGACGATTTACAGGAAAACTATAAAGTAATCGGTCACGACACCTCGCTCACCGGCTTTATACCGGCTACCTGCACACATTTGGACGAAGTGAGCGCAGTGCTTGAAGCGCTCTGCGCCGAAAGCTACCGCACCGTCATGCCCGCGTTCTATGAAACCGCTCTCAAGGTAAAATACGCGCGCGACGATAAATCCTCGCAGATGATCGATCTTATTCACGATTCGGTATCCTCCGAATTCATATACATCTATTCGCCGGTGCTTAACGATATCGGCACCTTCTACCGTTCGCTGGTCAGCGGAAAGACCGCTGATTTTGCATCTGCCTACAAGAAAAAAGAAGCGGGGACGCAGAAAAAACTCGATTCGCTCATCGAAGCTTATCAAAGCTTATAAATCGGTTGTAATTTACATAAAAAGCGCCGGGCAATTCTCATTTTTATGCAGAATTGCCCGGCGCTGTATAATAAAATGCTCCCCTCAGCTGACTCCATCCGCTGAGGGGATTTTTTATGCTCTCTGCTTATTTTTATTTGCGAGCCTAACACGGTCGGATATCATCGCGATGAATTCACTGTTGGTCGGCTTTCCGCGATTGTTCTGTATCGTATAACCGAAATAGGAGTTGAGGATATCAACATCGCCGCGATCCCACGCAACCTCGATCGCATGGCGTATAGCACGCTCGACGCGCGACGAGGTCGTCGTGTATTTCTTCGCTATCGATGGATAAAGCACCTTGGTAACGGAATTGATAACATCGCTGTTGTCCACCGCCATCATTATCGCACACCGAAGATATTGGTAGCCCTTGATATGCGCAGGCACTCCGATCTGATGAATAATATTCGTCACCTGCGTTTCTATATCCTCGCAGACGGCATATTTATATGTACCGGAACGAAGTCCCATGCGGTTCTGAGTGATTGACTGTACGCGGTCGTAAAGCAGCGCGTAATTTATCGGCTTCTGAAGAAAATAATCGCAGTTTTTCTTCATATATTCGGCGAACGCGCCTTGATTTGAGATGGGCGAGCAGATGAGAAAGGACGGAGTCATATCCGAATAGGACTGCGAGCGAACGTTTTTGACGATGGTCACAGTATCGATCTTCGAAAGCCACGCGTCGATTATCACGATATCTGGACGGTAAGCGTTGATCTTATACATCGCTTCCTCGCCGTTCGCCGCCTCCTCAATAAGCTTGACGCCCATAGATTCGAGTAAAATGGAGCATTCGTTGCGAAACTCGTTGTTCTCATCGCAGATAAGGATTTTCATATTAGGTTCCATTTTGTCACATCCTATATAATATTATATTTTTTCATACTATGCAGACATTTTGATGTTCTGCTGCGGTGGTTATATAATACCATAATTGGTAATTATTTGCAATACCTTAACCGAATAAATACTTTACAAAAATTTTTAATCCATGTTGTCTATTTCAACAATTTTATATCACAAGCTAAAGAATTAACATTTTTGACTCCGTTTGTATAATAACGCAGTGATATTTTCATGTCCGGCGCTGATAAACGGAATGAGCCTACTGAAATACACAGCTTGCAGACACAATTTTTTTCTTCGAGCCATAAATAATAGTTATAGCTGTTATTCGTTTTATTGTCTTTACTTATGGCAGGAGCTGTGTTATAATATTTGAGTGGGTAGGGACACTAATATATAAATAATTTTTATGGGAGTTTTAATATTATGTCAGACAAAGTCGGAACAGTTTCGCGCGGAATTCGCGCGCCTATAATACGCGAAGGCGATGATCTCGCCTCCATCGTGGTCGAAAGCGTTCTCTCCGCTTCGCAGGCGGAGGGCTTTGCAATCGCCGACCGTGACGTTGTGTCGGTGACCGAAGCCGTCGTAGCGCGCGCACAGGGCAACTACGCGTCGGTCGATGATATCGCCGCTGACGTACGCGCCAAGTTCCCCTCCGGTCACGCCGGACTTATATTCCCGATACTTTCGCGCAACCGTTTTTCGGTCTGCCTGCGCGGAATAGCTATGGGACTCAAAAAAATAACCCTTATGCTAAGCTATCCCTCCGATGAGGTCGGCAATCATCTGATCGACCTCGACCGTCTTGATGAAAGCGGCATAAACCCTTATTCCGATGTTCTTACGGAAGCGCAGTTCCGCAAAACCTTCGGACGCGTCGAGCATACCTTCACTGGAATTGACTATATCGAGTTTTATTCTTCGATCATACGCGACGCAGGCTGCGAAGCCGAGGTTATCTTCGCGAACAACGTCAGAAGCATTCTTGACTACACAAAGGATATCATCTGCTGCGACATACATTCGAGAGCGCGTTCAAAACGTATTTTAAAGGCTGCCGGAGCAAATACAGTCCTCGGACTTGACGATATTATGACCGCACCGGTCAGCGGCAGCGGCTTCAACGCCGATTACGGTCTGCTCGGCTCAAATAAGGCAACGGAAACAACCGTTAAGCTTTTCCCGAAGAACTGCGACGAATTTGTCGCCAAGGTCGCCGCTTCGCTTTATGAGAAAACCGGACGTCACGTCGAGGTCATGGTCTACGGCGACGGCGCGTTCAAGGATCCGGTAGGAAAAATATGGGAGCTTGCTGATCCGGTCGTTTCGCCGGCATATACATCGGGACTCGAAGGCACGCCGAACGAGCTGAAGCTCAAATATCTCGCCGACAACGATTTTGCCGCCCTCAGCGGCGAGGAGCTTCGCGAAGCTATAAAAAAATCGATTCGCACCAAGGATAGCAACCTCAAAGGAACGATGGCTACGCAGGGGACGACGCCCCGCCGTCTTACCGATCTTATCGGCTCACTCTCCGACCTCACCTCCGGAAGCGGAGACAAGGGAACGCCTATCGTTTATATCTCCGGATATTTTACAAACTACGCGCAGTAAGCATATAATAGTCATAATAAACAAAAGCACCGTCTTTTTTAGACGGTGTTTTTGTTTATTCGTTTGTTCCGGCGTCATGAGCGCAGGGTTCGGCGAAAAAATCCTTGAGATTCATATAAAGCTCGCCTGATGAATTTTTCCGGAAGCCGATCCGGAAAATAATATTATCCGCACAGCCGCAGTTTTCATTTATATACGAGTCGTCAACGCCGCAGAGATTGATGAAATTAAGAGCTGAACGTCCAAGCAAGAAAAGCGCGTCGGAATTATCGCATCCCGCCGCGTTCGACAGCGTCAAAATACCGCTCCGCCTGCCTGTTATGCGAAACTGAACGCAGCCGGCTATGACGCCAACTCCTTCTGCGCTTTCAAGGCATTTATAGGCGAGCGCGTCGGCGTCGTAGACGGCGCCGCACATATTGCAGATGTTCTCCTGCTCGGTTTTATCCTGTATCGATTGAATTTCAAGCATTTCGGCATCCTCGTTTTCAGCGAATTCAATGGAATCTCTCAATTATGTGTAATTCGTCGACGCTAATGTTGAAATACAATGGCAAAACGTCCTTGACTTCAACGCGTCGGCGAATTAATCAGAGATTCCCTATACTTTTATCACACGGTTATTATCTGCCGCCGCGCTTATCATCAGCCGGCGTTGCGCTTGTTTTCAGATAATCTATCTGCGCGGCGGAAAGAACTCTCCATTTGCCGGGACGCAGACCGTCGAGTCCGATATCGCCTATCGAGGTGCGGCGCAGACGCGTGACGTTAAGCCCTGCCTGCTCGCACATTTTGCGTATCTGGCGGTTGCGTCCCTCATGCAGCGTTACGCGCAGGACGGTGTAGTCCTCGTCGATATCGGTAACGGCGGCTTCTATCGGACGCAGGCGGTAGCCGTCTATTTCCATCGGCGAGGTGAGCATTTTAAACTGTTCGTCGGTCATCATTGTATCAACTCGCACAGTGTAGACCTTCGGCAGCGAGGTACTCGGATGCATGAGTGCGTTCGCAAGCTCTCCGTCGCTCGTCATGAGCAGAAGCCCCTCGGATTCGTAGTCGAGCCTGCCTATCGGATAAACGCGCTCGCCGACGTCCGAAACAAGAGCGGCGACGCACTTCCTGCCCTTTTCATCGGACATTGTGGTGACAAAGCCCGCCGGCTTATTGAGCATTATATAGGTATATTTGCTTCTTCGCGGCTCGACAAAGCGCCCCGCGACGCATACACGATCGCGTGAGGGATCTACGCTCTGCCCTATCTTCGCCGGACGTCCGTTGACCGTCACGCTGCCTGCCGCTATTTCGCGTTCAGCCGCACGCCGGGACATTACGCCGCTGTCAGATATGAATTTTTGAAGTCTTTCGGTATTTTTGTGTTCCATTTGTCAGTCCTTGAAATTAAATAAATTTGACAGCCACGTTAAAAACGGATTTCTATACTCCAAGCGATCTATCGAATAATCTGCCGTAATTGGCACTTCTCCGATCAGAACACCGTTATTGTAATACATCACCCGCCCGAGTATGTCGCCCTCGGTAATGGGAGCGTAATAAAAACGCTTCATTTCAGTTATATGCGTTATGCTCTGACCGCTTTTATTGACGATCGCGGTCGCTTCGGCGATGTTTTTGCAGTTGATGAATTTGATCTCGCCGCCGACTACCGGCATTATGAACGCCTGATCGCCCTCTCGGGTGAGCAGTATGCGTTCGTATTCACCGAAGCCGTAGTCGAACATGATGCTGTGATCGTTCCAGTCATCGGGAGCGCTCAGCGTTACCGCGATAAGCTCTACGCCGTCGCGCTCCGCCGCGCTGACCAGACAGCGTCCGCTCTTTTTTGTGAAGCCGGTCTTTATTCCAGTTGCGCCATCGTAAAGCTTGAGCATTTTGTTATGATTGAGCAGAAGCCGCGCTCCATCGTCCCCGCCGAGCGGTATCACCCGCTTATAGGTAGAAACGATAGTGCGGAAGGTATCGTTTTTCATCGCGGCGGCGGCTATTACAGCAAGCTCCGCCGCCGTGGTGTAATGCTCGGCATCGTCAAGTCCGTGCGGATTTGTAAAATGCGTGTCGCAAAGTCCAAGCTCCGCGGCTTTCGCGTTCATCAGCTCCGCGAACGCGGAAAGCGAACCCGCGACGTCGATAGCAACAGCTGCTGCCGCGTCATTCGCGCTTTCCAGCATGACCGCGTACAGCAGATTTTCCATCGACAGCTTTTCCTTTGCCGCCAGATATATCGACGAACCCTCGATGCCGACAGCGTCCGCCGATACGGTGACCATTCTGCCGATATCGGAGTTGCAAAGCGCCACGAGCGCCGTCATTATTTTTGTGGTAGACGCCATCGGACGCCGGGTATGAGCGTCCTTTTCGTATATCACAGCGCCGCTCGACGCTTCGATCAATATCGCGCTTTCGGCGCTGACCGACAGCTCCGCCGACACGGGTACGCTCTCGCCGGCATCGGTCAGAACGGCGTATTCGGCTTCATCGGCAGGATCTCCGCCGGCATAAATATCGCTCTGGAATAGGGACGCGAGCAGCATCGCCGCGCAGACAAGCGCGGACACGCTCATTTTGATTTTTTTCAACAGCATCACTCCGCTCCGACATATCTTTTGATTAATGATATGCCGGAGGTGAGCGCGTTATTCTGCGTTATATATCGATTACAGCTTGTTCAGTTCTGTTTTTTGTTCTCGGTCACGACGGTTTCTGTCGTTTTCGTTTCGCCGCCGTCTGTTTCGACGGTGGTTTCGGTGCGGGTATACTCGCTTTCATCGTCCTTGTCCGCGTCGGTTTTTTTATCACCGGAGAATATCGCTTTAAGACGGGATATAACGTCGGGAGCTTTATCAATGAGCGAACCTATCGTTTCGATGGTATCGTTGGTCTGCGGCATTGTGATGTTGAGCAGATCGACATTGCCGTCCGGCTTGATCACAAGGAAGCCGAGCGGCGACACGCTGACGCCGGTTCCTCCTCCTCCTCCGAAGCCGGGCTGCTTCGCCGCGGAGCTTTCGCCCTCCTTCTGCTTTGAAAAATAATCGACGCCCCCCGATGCGAAGCCCATCGATACCTTGGATACGGGAATTATCGTCGTTCCGGAGTCGGTTTTGATTGGATCGCCTATGACGGTGTTGACGTCCACCAAATCGCGTATGCTCTCAAGCGAGGTTTTGATAATATCACTAAGTTTGTTTTCCATTTATATTACCTCCGATTGTTTTTTTGATCAGCCTGACGATTTGCGAAAGCATTATCGCCGCAATCTGCCATACCCTTATCGAAAAGGTGATATCGATGTCGGCGGCGAAGCCTTCACAGGTGAAGTTTGCCCATACTCCCACGGAATCCGGCTTTTTGCAGCGAACACTCAGACATTCGTTTAAAAAAGTGAACAGATATGACACCGACTGCGCCGCAGCTCCGTAGAGCAGCGCAGTTTCTGCGGCGTCGTCCGCCGAAACTTGTATGCGCAGCGCGTCGATTCTGACGCGCAGATACTGAATAAAGCGTTTCGCCGCCACGCGGATCACGCTGATGATCATGCGGGTGAGCGAAATGGTATCGCCGAAGCTAAGCTTTTCATCTTTTGTTTTTTCTGTTGATTTTTTGCTTTTTTGGGCTTTTTTATCGCTTTTTTTACCTTTTCGGGAAGCTTTTTCGGATTTCTTTTGCTTTTGCTCACGGCTGCGAAGCTTTTTCAGACTGTAATCGCTTAGCTTTATCTTCTTTTTTTTCGCTGGATATAATTGAAAACGTAAAAACAGCACATACAGCATTGCCGAAAATTCATCGCTGTAACATATGCGAAGCCTTACTTTGACGAAAAAAAGCGAGGTGAGCAATATGACTATCGTGCCGATTATAATAAGAGCAGTCACGGCATCACACTCCCTTTTACCTTTTATTTCAGAATATCCACCGACGGCAGCTCTGTGAGCGAGCTTATGCCGAACAGCTTAAAAAATTCATC
>JBAXZA010000026.1:0-10986 GCA_041670545.1 Eubacteriales bacterium
ATCTCCCGCTCACCGATGTTGAGATCGAAACTCCTATCACTAAAATGACCGCAAAGGAAATATCTGGCAAAAAGCTGGCGATAGTTCCGATACTGCGCGCCGGTCTTGGCATGGTCGACGGACTTCTCAACCTCGTCCCGGTCGCAAAGGTCGGTCATATCGGTCTGTACCGCGATCCGGATACTCATGAGCCGGTCGAATATTACTGCAAACTGCCCTTCGATATCGAGCAGCGCACCGTCATCGTTTGCGATCCTATGCTCGCGACCGGCGGCAGCGCGTCCGACGCCATCACCATGATAAAGAAGCGCGGCGTCACAAATATCAAGCTGCTCTGCCTTGTCAGCGCTCCCGAGGGCGTCGCCAAGGTTCAGGCAGATCATCCCGACGTTGATATCTATACCGCTTCTCTCGACGATTATCTCAACGAAAACGCCTACATCGTTCCCGGTCTGGGCGACGCCGGCGACAGAATATTCGGCACAAAGTAAGCGATAGGTGCTCGCCGTCTCACACGATAAAATAATGAACGGAGATTTTGTTTTATGGCTTTGCCGATGGTTCATCTCGCCGCTGCGTATCTGTGGCATCCTGAAGATACTGCGCTGCACGAATGCCCCGAATATTATCTCGGAGCGATCGCTCCGGACGCTATACACGCGCGCGAGGGCGTTACGCGGGAGGATAAGCGGGTCACGCATTTCGGCGGTACTGGATGCGCCGACTGCCTGCAAAGAATATCGCGGCTCTGGCTTCGCGACAGCTCTCCGTTCGCAATAGGCTACGGACTGCATATCATCACCGACCGCGTGTGGGCGGAAAACTACCGTCAGTTCAAGGGGCTATTTGATCCGCAGACCGGAAAAATACGTTCCGAGGTATATTACGGCGACACCGATGCAGTGGATTTTATGCTGTACGACAGTCTGCCATACAGACCTTTTCTGTGGGATAAGCTCTCTTGCGCCGTACCGCGCGATTTCGAGGGACTGCTTAGCGCCGCTGAAATCGGATGGTGGCAGCAGCGCGTGCTCCATTGGTTTGAAAATAGAAATAATGAACGCAGCGGCGAGATAAAATATCTGACGTACGATGTGATAAGCCGTTTCATCGCCGAATCGTCAGCGCTGTGCGACGCCAAGCTCGCCTCGGACGGCGTTGAGAATCCGACGGCTGAAAGGGTTAAATGAGAACACTTACAATAGGCAAAAACGACGCCGGTCAGCGGCTCGACAAATTTCTCGGCAAGGCTGTTAAGGCTATGCCGCAGTCGCTAATGTACAAATTAATACGCATGAAGAAGATCAAGGTCAACCGAAAGAGGACGGAGCAGTCATATCGTCTCTGCGAGGGCGACACGGTCGAAATGTTCGTTTCAGAAGAATTTTTTGCTCCGTCTGCGGCGTCGGACGCATACAAGACGCTCAAGCCGAACATCGAAATCATTTTCGAGAACGACGAGCTTATCATATGCGACAAACGCCCCGGCATGATAGTCCACAGCGACGACGGCGAGGAAATCAACACGCTAATAGGTCACATCAAGGCGTATCTTTATCAAAAAGGCGAATACGATCCGGCGTCCGAGCAGTCGTTCGCACCCGCTCTCTGCAACCGCATCGACCGCAACACCGGCGGTATCGTTATCGCCGCGAAAACCGCCGAAGCGCTGAGACGCATCAACGCCGAGATAAAGAATAACGAAACGACCAAAAAATATCTCTGCGCGGTTCACGGCATACTCAGCAAAAAAGAGGACACCCTGACAGGCTACATCATCAAGGACGGCGACGAAAACATGGTTACCGTCTACAAAAACCGTCCGAATAGTCCCGACGCCCGCAATGTCATAACAAAATACAAAGTATTATCCGAGAAGAACGAGCTTTCGCTGCTCGAGGTCGAGCTTGTGACCGGCAGAACACATCAGATACGCGCTCACATGGCGTCGATCGGGCATCCTCTGCTCGGCGACGGCAAATACGGCTCCAATCGCGGCGACCGCCGTCTTGGATATAAATATCAGGCGCTATATTCCTATTGGCTCGAGCTTGAGGGCAATATTTACACTGTTGACAAATCGAAAATATGGTTTCTCAAGGAATTCGATCAAAACGCCGCCGCGCAGTCCGGCATTTAACAGCTTCCGTAACGGAAACGCACGTTTTATCGCCGTATTGTGTTGCTTTGATATTATTATGGCGAAATAACAAAAGAGGTGAAATTATTTGATAATTTCACCTCTTTTTTACGTTTTACTGTGACTATTAATATGCTCATAGCAAAAATGTGGATTCTGCGGTGCTGCCTTATGGCCCGCTTGTGGGATTTTTGAGAGCTTTGCGATGCTTTCTGACCAGCCAGTCAAATTGATTGAGCGAAAGCTTCATTTCCTCTGCCGCCCTTTTTCTGTTCCACAATCCGTTTTCGTATTTTTCGTATACCAGATAAAAATCCTGCGGTATCGGCTCGGGAAATCTGCCAAGATGCGCTCCACGCGCCTTTGCCGCGGCGATCCCCTCAGCCTGACGCTGGCGGATGTTCTCTCTTTCAGCCTGCGCTACATATGACAGAAGCTGTAACACGATATCGGAAATGAGCGTTCCGATCAAATCCTTGTTTGTTCGCGTATCGAGTATGGGCATATCCAAAACAACGATATCGGCTTTCTTTTCTTTGACGATCTCACGCCATTCGATTTGTATTTCCTCATAATTTCGTCCGAGTCTGTCTATGCTTTTCACAACCAGAACATCGCCTGCGCGAATCTTGTTCTTCAGCTTTTGATACTGCGGACGGTTAAAATCCTTTCCGGACAGCTTATCCATGAAAATATTTTTCTTGATAATTCCATATTTAGTCAGTTCTATGATTTGTCGGGCCTCGTTCTGCTCAATGCTTGAAACGCGTATATACCCATAAAAATTTGCGGTCAAAAAAACACCTCCCGTATTATTATATACAGAAGGTGTAGCCATTATATAAATATCAAATTGTGGAAAACTCCGCGCGGCAATTGCTATACGGAATTATTTGTTCTCTGTTTCGGGATTGTTCTTTTCTTCGAAATCGGATTCGTCGGCAATTTCGACTTCGATCTCAGGCTCCTCGTTGTGCTCCTCGCTCTCGCTGCCGTCGACATCAGAGCAGCTCTCGTCTGAGCAGTCGTCGTGAATGTCACAGTTTTCGCAGTCCGTGCCGTCGCAGCAGCAGTCGTCGAGATAATCGTCGCAGTTCTCCTCACAAAGAGCGCGCATATACTCGTTAAACTTCTGATACGCAATATAAACGAGAGTGCCGATAGCGGCAACCGCTCCGACAAAAGTGATTATCTTGACAAATTTTTCCCAGCCGCTCGGATGCTTCGGCTCGTTCTTTACCAAACGCAGTAACATATTATATACCTCCTGAAAATTCTTATCTGTTTGATTTTATAGCTTCTTATCTTATTATATCACGTTTGTTTTAAAATGTACATGGATAACAGTAATATTTTATTCTAAATTCACATATTTTTAACAATAAATGCAGAACCTGACGCGTTGCAAATCGTCAAAACATATGTTTTTGCAGTATAAGCAGCGTGCTTGCCTTTTTTCGTGTTTTGTGATATAATTATTTGTAACGCAATTTATAAAAACCTATGCGGCGGCGCAGCATATCGCTATGATTAATTTTTGCGGTGCGCAGCCGTCAGAACGGAAAAATATGATAAACAGCAAAACTCTGCTCTCCGGACTTTCATCCTCCGAGCTTTCTGAATATGTGGTTTCAATCGGAATCCCAAAATATCGTGCAGCGCAGCTTTCACAATGGCTTTGCCGCGGCGCTTCCTTTGACGAAATGCTGAATCTTCCAAAGGAGCTGCGCTCAAAGTTTGCGGAAAACGCCGTCACCGGCATACCGGAAATTTCCCGCAAGCTCGTTTCAAAGCTTGACGGCACGATAAAATACCTTTTTAAGCTGTCCGACGGAAATCATATTGAAAGCGTCGTCATGCGCTATAAGCACGGACTTTCGATATGCGTTTCATCACAGGTCGGCTGCCGCATGGGATGCGCGTTCTGCGCGTCGACGATAGGCGGACTTGTACGTTCGCTCGAAGCCGGAGAGATACTCGGTCAGATCATCGCCGCTCAGCGCGATATAGGCGAACGTATTTCCCACGTCGTTATGATGGGAATCGGCGAACCGCTCGATAATTTTGACAATGTGGTGAAATTCCTGTCGCTCGTCACCTCGCCCGATTCGCTCAATATCGGTGCGCGAAATATTTCGCTGTCTACCTGCGGAATCATTCCAAGGATCGATGAACTTTCGCGGCTCGGGTATCAGATCACCCTCTCGATATCGCTTCACAGCGCGGACGATGGCGAACGCTCATCGCTCATGCCGGTGAATAAAAAATATCCGCTTTCAGAGCTGCTCAGCGCCTGCCGCCGCTATTTCGATGTCACCGGACGGCGCATATCGTTCGAATATACGCTTATCGAGGGGAAAAACGATTCGCCGGAGTCTGCCGACCGTCTCGCCTCACTCCTGCGTTCGCGGCTTGGCAATATTCCCTTCCACGTCAATCTGATACCGGTAAATCCGGTTCGCGAAAGCGGATTTACGACCGTCACCCGCGTCAGCGCCGATAATTTCGCCCAGCGTCTTGCACTGCGTCATGTGAACGCGACAGTAAGACGCACGCTCGGCGGAGATATCAGCGCGTCGTGCGGTCAGCTTCGTCAAAAGGAAGAAAACATCACATTGCAATGATACATTGTGGTCTATTCATGTCATAATAGTTATACGGCGGTAAAAATTTACAAAATATGCTTTGATTTATCGGTCGATATGTCATATAATATATTTTATATATGTTTATGCCTGTTAAAACGCTGTCACGGCTGTGACAGGTTTTTCAAAGGACGCTTTTTATCCGCGGCTGGCGCACGTCCGGCGACCTTTCATTTTTTTGGTGGTGAAATTATGATATTTTTCGGAAAAACCGATATCGGGCGGAAACGCGCGTCAAATCAGGATTCGTTTTCGGTCGGCAAAATTCAATCGGGCGAGCTTGTCGCCATACTCTGCGACGGAATGGGCGGAGCAAACGGCGGTAATATCGCGAGCGCGGTTTCGGTCGATACCTTTATCGAATATATCGAAACCGCGCTTACCGCATACGCTTCTGTCGGCGGCAAAAGCCGCCGCCGTCCGGGCGTAAACTATCCGGCGCTGCTTGCCAGCGCGGTCGAGAGTGCCAACGAAGCCGTTTTCAAGCGCACCCGCGAGGACCGTTCACTCGCTGGCATGGGAACTACCCTTGTAGCAGCCATAATTTCCGGAGATAATCTGTACATCGCCAACGTAGGGGACAGCCGGCTTTATATATTTGAAAATGGCAGCGTCAAGCAGATCACGCGCGACCATTCATATGTTCAGTATCTGGTCGATATAGGACGTATTTCGCAGGATGAAGCCGCAGTCAGCCCGTACAAAAATATCATCACCCGTGCTGTCGGACGTGAAGAAAAAATAGAAGCGGATCTTTTCACTATTTCCATGAACGGAAAAAATCATGGGGAAAACGTAGCGGACGAGCTTTATATTCTCATGTGCTCCGACGGACTGACGAATTTTATCTCGCAGGACAAAATGTCCGAAATAATTTTTGCCGCGCCGTCTGACGAAAAAACGGAGCAAGCCTCCATTCCAGCACAGAGCTGTACCGACAAAACGGAAAATAACTCCGATGCGGACAGCGACGGAGAGAAGTATTCCGACCGCGCCAACGAAGCCGGAGAGCCGCACCGCTCCTACAACAGCGAAGTCGAAGAAAAGGTAGGCCGCCTTATCAACGAGGCCAACGCTGCCGGCGGAGGCGATAACATCACCGCTGTGCTTATAAAAATTACGCGTTGAGCGCTCGGATTTTTGGTATGAATAATCTTTCATCCATACTTCATGTGCCAAAGAAAGGAACTGCACCATCCTATGGATGTTTTCGATAAATATGTCGGTCAGGTTTTTGATAATCGCTACAAGATAATCAAGATAATCGGTATCGGCGGAATGGCGGTCGTATACGAAGCCTTTGACGGCGTCGCCAAACGCAAGGTGGCAGTCAAAATGCTAAAGGACGAGATCGCACAGGACGCCGCAGCCGTCAAGCGGTTTATCAATGAATCTAAGGCCGTCGCAATGCTCAGCCATCCGAATATCGTTAAAATTTACGATGTTTCCGTGCGCGACGAGCTTAAATATATTGTCATGGAACGAGTCGAGGGAATCACCCTCAAAAATTATATGAATAAACGCGGAGCGCTCACGCTGAAGGAAACTCTCAGCTATACAGAGCAGATACTCCGCGCGCTTGAGCACGCCCATTCGAAGGGCATTATACACCGTGATATCAAGCCGCAGAACATCATGCTGCTTAAAAACGGCAAGATCAAGGTCACGGATTTCGGCATCGCCAAGCTGCCGAACGCCGATACCGTCACCATGACCGACAAAGCGATCGGCACTGTATATTACATCAGTCCCGAACAAGCGAGCGGTATGAAAATCGACGCGCGCAGCGATCTTTATTCGCTCGGCGTCGTCATGTATGAAATGATCACAGGCAGGCTGCCGTTCAACGGCGAAAACCCGGTTTCGGTAGCGCTGATGCAGGTCAATACTCAGCCGTGCCCGCCGCGTGAGCTTATACCGTCAATTCCGATCGGACTTGAGCAGATCATTCTCGGCGCTATGGAAAAGGATCCGGATCATCGCTTTCAGAACGCTTCGCAGATGCTGCGGCACGTTATACAGCTGAAAAACAATCCGAAATTCGTATTCAAGACCCGCCGTCACGACGTAGCAAATCCGCGAAGCCGATTCACCGGAAGCGCATCTGGAACGTCGAAAAAACGACGGGAAAATACCTCGATGCTGCCGATCATTTCCGGCGTCACCCTCGCTTTTCTGCTCATCATCGGAATAAGCGCCGTTTATATCTTCACAGCCGTCAATAAAACAGTCGAGGAAAATTCCACGCAGACGCTCACGATACCCTCGTTTATCGGGCAGATATACAGCGACGAGTTTCTCACCGATCTGGAGGACACCTATTACAGGGTGACGGTCGAGCAGGTGTATGACAGCACCGTCGCGGAGAACGAGATCATCGATCAGAAGCCGGTGGCTGGCGAAAAGCGCAAGGTCAAGGAGGGACAGCAGAAATGCGATCTCACCCTCACCGTCAGTCTTGGCGCGCAGACCATCACGCTGCCCGATCTGACCGTCATGGAGAACCGCGCCGTCGATATAAAGCTAAAATCGCTCGGACTGATCATGCAGGCAGAACATGAATATAATGATACTGTCCTCGAGGGATATGTCATACGCACCGATCCTGCCGCCGGAAGCGTTCTCTCACCCGGAGATACAGTGACGGTCTATGTCAGCCGCGGTCAGGAGATCGAATACACCACAGTGCCGAATTTCGTCGGGCTTACCGAAGCTAAGGCTTACAAGGAGCTTATAGCCGCCGATCTCGCGCTGGGCAAGGTGACTTATCAGAAGTCGGATAAGGCTAAGGGAACTGTAATCGATCAGAGTAAAACCGCGTATGGCGACGTTCCTATCAAGGCTACAAAAATTGACTTTGTCATCAGCGGCGGGCCGGATTATACCGGCAGCGGCGAAAAGCAGACGGCTGCCGAAACCACGGCGGCTCCTGAAAACGACAGTATCGGATAAAACGGAATTGTTTTCTAAATATCCATCAGATAATGAAACGTGGGACGTATGTTGCGTTCCGCGTTTTATTTTTGATTTGGAATATATCTGGCTTTATTATTGCAATTTGTGCTGTGATATGATATCATATAAATAAATATGAAAGTCATTTTCACAGACGAGAGGAGATTATATGCAAAAGGGTATATTGACGCCGTTAAACGAGCTTCAGCGCAAAGCGGTCACCTCAACCGAGGGTTATGTCCGCGTCATCGCCGGAGCCGGATCGGGCAAGACTAAAGCGCTTACCCACCGCTATGCATATCTCGTCAACGCCGCCGGAATACGTCCGGCGAATATATTGTGCGTCACTTTTACAAATAAAGCCGCGGGCGAGATGAAGAAGCGCGTCCGCGAGCTTTCCGGCGACGGATGCGACACCTCGCTTATCACCACATATCACGGCTTTTGTGTCCGCGTGCTGCGCGAGGATATCGGACGGATGTTTTATCCGGAGAATTTTCGTATTCTCGACATCGGAGATCAGAAAAAGATTCTCGAGGAAATATATTCCGAGCTTGATCTGAAGCTTGATCACGCGTCGTTTGAAAAGATGCTCGCACTTATTGGAAAGAAAAAAGCTTCAACCGATTATGTCGAGCTTATGACGCGGCGCGGCAGCGATAATTATTATGAAGAAATCGCCGATACCGACGAGAAAATTATACGGCGCTATTTACTGCGTCAGAAAAAAATATTCGGACTCGATTTTAACGATCTAATAAACTTCGTTTTCGTTATGTTTGAGCGTTTCCCGGAGGTATGCGAAAAATGGCAGGAGCGTCTTTTGTATGTTCAGGTCGATGAATTTCAGGATTCCTCCGACCGTGAGCTAAAATTGATCGATATTTTGTCGGAAAAGCATAAGAATCTGTTCGTAGTCGGCGATCCTGATCAGAATATTTATGAATGGCGCGGCGCAAAGGTCGGTATTCTCGTCGATTTCGACAAAACACATCCGGGAACGCAGACTGTTATAATGGCACAGAATTACCGAAGCAGCGCGCGGATACTTCGCGTCGCCAACGCTCTCATCGGTAAAAACAAAAACCGTATCAAAAAAGAGCTTTTCACACTCGGCGGCGACGGCGCGGAGGTCATTCATCTGCACGCCAAAAACGAAAACGACGAAAGCGGCGCGATCATAAATCAAATTCGCCTGCTGCGTTCGGACGGCATAAAATACGGAGATATTGCGCTGCTCTACCGCGCGTCCTTCCTATCGCAGTTTCTCGAAAGCGCACTGATGAAAGAAAACATACCATACGAGCTTGTCGGCAGCATGAAATTTTTCGACCGTATGGAGATACTCGACGCCATCGCGTATATGAAACTCGTCGCTTATCGTGACGACGCTTCGCTTGTGCGGGTTATTAACACGCCACGCCGTATGTTCGGTCGCTCAAAGCTTGAGAAACTGCGTTCGCTCGCCGCCGAAGCGGATCTGTCACTCTATGAAACGTTGCTGCAATTCCGCGACGCCGACGATTTCCGTCGTACAAAGGTGGGCGGTCTGCTTGATCTCATCGAAGGTCTGCGCAGAGATTATAAGGCGATGAGGGTCTCGGATATCGTCGCAAAGCTGCTGACCGATTCCGGTTACGAAACATATATACGCGAATCGGGCAATATGGAACGCTTTGACAATCTCTCCGAGTTTAAAAAAATGGCGCTCGAACATGAGCGCGCTTACGGCAAGCTCTCAAACGATGACATACTCCCGCCGGAGCATATGCCGCTCGAAGTTTTCTTAGGCGAGATAGCGCTTATGAAAAGCGACGGCTCGCAGGACGCCGCGACCGACCGCGTCAAGCTTATGACCATTCATGCCGCCAAGGGACTGGAGTTTCCGGCGGTTTTCGTCGTCGGACTTACCGACGGAATATTTCCGTCGGCGCGTACTCTCGAGGAACGCAAGAGCGCCGGACTCGAGGAGGAACGCCGGCTCTGCTTCGTCGCGCTCACACGCGCGAAAAGCCGTCTGTTTCTCACTGATTCGGAAGGCGCTTCGCAGAATGGCTCGGGCGGATATAAAAAAACACCGTCGCGCTTTCTCTGCGAGATGGGCGAACAGAATTACAGACGCATCGGCGAAATATCCAAGGACGCTGCCGACGCAATGCGTTCCTTCCCCTCCGAGCTTGAAACGCCGCCGGACAAGCTTTCAGTCGGCTCACGCGTCGATCACGTTGTTTTCGGCAGCGGAAGTATCATTGATATTGACCGTGAACGCGGAGTCTATATGATCAAATTCGATCAGAATGCGCAGATCAAGCCGATATCGCTCGATTATGATTTCGGACTTTGGAAAAGGCTTATGTCCGAACAGGAGGCGGAAACGGAATCTGATGCTGTTTCCGACGCGCAGGAAAACGTTACGGTAATAGCATCGGATAATGATGCTTCACCGTCCGAGAACATCTCCGCGCAAAACGACGCAATGCTTACTGATGATGAACCGGACACAGATGCGGAGCATGAGGACGCTTTATATCTTAACGATATCGTCTCCGACGCCGGTAAATATGCCGAAAATATGGAAGCTGCTGATAATAATGCAGCTTTGATTCAGGAAAACAAAGATAAAGCTGAAGCCAACAGCAAAAAAGAAGCATCTGACGTTCCGTCATACGAGCAGCTCAGCTTCGACACTCTATTGCCGCAGAATAACGCAGCCGAGAATAGTATCGAGCCTGACACAACACAGGATATTGATACAAGCGAAAACAGCACATCGGAAACCGATGATTCATTCTCTGCAAAAAAAATTATCGCCGTCGATAATGGCAGCGATAATTTATGGAAGCACGACGATGTTCCTCACGACGGCTGGCACTGCACCGATGTTATCGATCTCGGGCAGCCGAACGGCGTGTGCGGAATGTGCGGATATCAGATAATCCGCTACGTTCACATGATGTCACATCCGGATTATCCCCGTACGATAGGCGCTGGCTGCGTTTGCGCGGGACGTATGGAGGGCGATGTGGAGCGCGCCAAACGCCGCGAGAGCGATTTTAAAAACCGCGAGGCTCGGATGGTAAGCTTCATCGGTCACAAGCTCAAAAAAAGCAGAAACGGCAATCAATATTTCAAAATCGGGGACGAAATTGTAACAATAATTCCAGACAAGTTCCGTCCGGGACACGTTAAAGCAGTGTTTCGCGGCTGTTTCACGCCGTCCTGCGACGATACCGCGCAAGCACTCAA
>JBAXZA010000027.1:0-10813 GCA_041670545.1 Eubacteriales bacterium
GAACGCCGCTGCCGCCGGTGACGACCGCGACCTTGCCCGAAAGCTCGATTTTAAACGGAAGTTTCATATATAATCTCCTTTATGAGGTGACATGGGTACATATTTTACAAAGGCATTAAACTATGCTTTGATAAAAAAGTTCAATGCTTTCGCTTTATTTTATACTCGATGCTGTACGCCGCTTCACGCGGTTATTCTTCGACCGGATAGGCGATTGTGGTCATGAGCGCCATTTCGGCGGACGCGGTGTCAAGACGGCTGTACTGTACGACGATGGGGCAGGAGCTTTCGACGAGAACGGCATAGGGGGTATCGAGCGGTATGCGCGAGCCGTCTGCGGCGCGTATCTTGTCCATGCGGATATGGTGAGTCATCGCCGCTCCGCACTGTGATGAAAAGCCCTTGTAGGAAGGGCGATCCTCGAAAAACAGAGTGAGATCGATCTTAGCGTCCTCGTCGGAGGTGTTTATAACGCAGATTGCCTCATGGCTGAGCTGAGATTTGGAAATGCTCTCGAGAAAACAGTCCGGAATGAGCCAAACCTTCTTGCCGTATGCTTTCATTTTAATAATCTCCTTATAATATGTTATGTATTGTTAATTATAATATTGCTTATTGTACTTGCTTATTGTTCGGAAATGCCAGAATTCACAGCTTGTGCGCGAGGATAAAATCAGCGACCTCGGCGGGCGTGCCGCAAATTTGCATTGCGCCGGCGTTTCGCAGGACGTCCTCACCGCGATAGCCCCAGGTTATGCCGAGCGAGAACATACCGGCGTTGAGGGCGGTTGCGACGTCGACGTCGCTGTCGCCGATCTCGACGGAATTTTCCGGCGCGCAGCCGATGCAATCGAGCAGAGCGAGAGTTCCCGTTTTATCTGGCTTTGTCGGATAAACGCTCTGTCCCATAACGCAGTCGAAAACGCCGGGAGGGAACAGCTTGCCGATAATTCCCGCCGTCTGGAGCTGCTGCTTGTTAGAAAGCACGGCAAGCTTTAAACCGGCGCGGCGCAGCTTCATCACGCAGTCGTAAATGCCGTCGTAAAGCGGAGTATTGTCGGCAAAATGCTCGCCGTAGATTTTGTCGTAAACCTTATAGCACGCGTCGACAGCGTTTTCGTCGTCACAAATCGGCGATGGCATCGAGCGGCGAACAAAGTTTCGCGCGCCGCCGTTGATAGCGCCTAAAAGCTGCTCGTGAGTGCGTTCGGGATAGCCGAACGAACGGAGCATGGCGTTCATCGAGTCGGCGAGGTCGTTCATCGTATAGGCGAGCGTTCCGTCGAGATCAAATACCGCCGCCTTAAATTTAAAATCCTTTTCCATATACCGTGTCCCTTTTAATTCATTTATGTGAATTATAACAGACAATTCGATATAAATCAATAGATAAAAGCAAATTTAAACAAAATTATACGAAAAATTTTACTTTGACATCGCTTCATCTATATCTGCACATGGCATGATGCTGTGTATGCTAAAAGCATTATATATTATTTGGAAACTTATGTCAACGGATAAAGTGATTATTGATAAAAATATGTTATGTCAGGACAAAAATGGTTGCATTTTTGAGCGCAACGTGATATAATCGTTTTATGCGGTGACGTTACAAAAGTGATAATATCACAAATACGCGCTGTAAAATTAACAAATAAGTAAATATGTGCAAGCATATATTGAAAGGAACATTAAAATGGAAAACAAAAAAATACCGGTCGGCGTAGAGCTTTATTCGGTGCGCAAGGCGCTTTCGGAGGATCTTGAGGGTACGCTCGAAGCGCTCGCCTCCTACGGCTACGAGGCGGTTGAATTCGCGGGAGCGCCGCAGTATACACCCGCTCGGACGGCGGCGGCGCTGCGCGCGAGCGGACTTACTGTTTCAAGCTGGCACACGCCCTACGACGCTCTGCTTACAAACGACGAGACGTTTTATAAGACGGCTGCGCACCACCTCGCGTGCGGCAACCGTTATATGGTGATACCGTGGATGCCGGAGGACTGGATGAACAGCCTTGAATCGCTCAAGGTCACCGCCGAGAAGCTTAATAAGCTTTCCGAGCGGCTCGCCGAATACGGAATGTTCACCGGCTATCATAACCACACCGCTGAATTCAAGCCGGTCGGCGATACCGGAAAAACGACGTGGACGCTGCTCCGCGAGCTTACCTGCCCGCAGTTCCTCATGCAGATGGACACCGGAAACTGCATGGCGGGCGACGGCGACGTTAACGCCGAGCTGCTTGCCGGCGCGGGACGCTCCCAGATCGTTCATCTCAAGCCCTATTCCAAAACGAAGGGCTATGCGACCATGATCGGCGATGACGATATCGATTACAAAACCATTATGAATTTCTGCAAAAAGGACGGCGGCACGCAGATATACGTCATAGAATACGAGGACGCCGCCACATATTCGGAGCTTGAGGGCGTCCGCGTCTGCATCGAGCGGCTCAAAACGCTTTACGGCGATCTGCTTTAATCTCATTTTTTGGGGGTTTACTGTATGAAAAAAATACGAATAGGCATAATCGGCTGCGGCATCATCGCAAACAATCACATGGAAACGTATAAAAACGTTCCCGACTGCGAGGTCGTCGCGCTCTGTGATATCATCAAAGCGAAAGCGGACGCGATGGGCGACCGCTTCGGCGTCGCCGACCGTTATACCAATATCGGTGAGCTGCTGCGCCGCGATGATATCGACGCTGTCGACGTCTGCCTGCACAATAATATGCACGCGCCGGTGTCCATCGCCGTGATGGAAGCGGGCAAGGACTGCTACTGCGAAAAGCCGATGGCAGGCTCCTACGCCGACGCACTCTCGATGTACGAATGCGCCGCCCGCACGGGACGCAGGCTGCATATCCAGCTCGCTCAGCTTTACACCGACGAGGCGAAGGCGGCGAAACGTCTTATCGACGGCGGACATCTCGGCAAAATCTATCATATGCGCTCCTATGGCTTCCGCCGCCGCGGACGTCCCTATGTCGACGGCTACGCGGAAAAGGAATTTGTCAACAGCGAATTTTCCGGCGGCGGAGCGCTGTTCGATATGGGCGTTTATCACATTTCGCAGCTGCTTTATCTCACCAACCGTCCTAAGCTCGAACGCGTGGTCGGTCATACCTATGCTGAGCTGCCGATGGACGAGGGCAGACGCGCCATATCCGGCTATAATGTAGAGGAGCTTGGCACCGGCTACGCTACCTTTGAAGGCGGGCTTACGATGGATATACTCGAATCGTGGGCGATATATTCCGCGCCGTCGCCGTCGTCGATGATAGCCGGCTCAAAGGGCGGTATAACGATATCGCCGTTCAAATTCCATACCGCGCTCGAGGATATGCAGCTCGACGCGTCGTTCGACCTCGGCAATATGAATTACCTCAACCATACCGTATACGCCGAAAATTCGGTATACGATTCGTCGCAGCACCACTGGATAGGAGCGCTGACCGGCAAATGCGCACTGCTGCCGACCGCCGATATCGCGCTCGATACGCAGCTTATACAGGAGGGAATTTACCTTTCGACCAGGCTCGGACGCGAGGTCAGTGCCGACGAGATACGCGCAATGAGCGTTTCACGCGCGCTGCAAATTCCCAATTTGTAAAGACGGACAAAAAATAACGGCATCGGAGGCTGTAATATTATGTCAAAACGTATAATATGCACACTCTTGTTTTGCGCTATTCTTTGCGCGCTGGCTTCCTGCGGCTCACAAGAGCCGACGTCGGTTTCTGATACGGATACTGTTTCCACCGCCGCTGTGACAGCGCAGACGGAGGCGCTTGACGAATACGGGCGGGCGCTGATACCGTCGTCTCTGCCGGCTGGACTCGACCTCGGAGGTGAAGCTGTCAGAATCTTATATCGCGAGCCGGTCGGAGATCTGTCGGGGCTTATTTACGAGGAATTCAATATTGCCGAGAGCACCGGCGATATCGTTGAGGACGCAATATACATACGCAACAGAGAAACCGAGGACGAGCTGAACGTCAGGCTGGAATTAATCCCCGAAAGTCAAGGCAATATCAACGATACTTTGAAAAACAGCGTTCTGAGCGGAGAAAACGCGTATGATATAGCCGCCATTCATGCGTATTACGGGCCTGCGATCGCGGCGGACGGTTTTATGTACAATCTCGCGGAGGTTGAGAATCTTGACCTTGCCAATAAGTGCTGGGTAGGGGATTTTATCGAGCAGATGACGATACGCGATAGCCTGTATCTTGCGGTGGGGCATCTGTCGCTTTCCGCGACCGACCGCGTTTACGCGACGTTCTTCAATAAAACTCTTGCTTCCGATTACATAAAGGATGATCTTTACGATATCGTAAACGACGGAAAGTGGACGCTTGAAAAATTCGGTTCATATGTCAGCGATGTTTATTCCGATATCAACGGAGATTCAGCGCGCGACCCCGGCGATTTATACGGCTGGGCTGTTCCGACCGCTTCGGTGCCGTTTGACGTTTTCACACCGGCAATGGGGATATCGGTAACGACCGACGACGCCGACGGAGTGCCGCAGCTTTCAATCGGAAGCGAAAGGATGTTCAGCGCTTATTCGGCGCTGTACGATCTGATCTATAATAATTCCGGAGTGCTGACAGGCGAATTCAGCATAGCTTCAATCAATGATATGCGCCTTAAATTCGCTCAGTCGCAGTCGGTTTTCCTTATCGAAATGCTTGACGTTACAAACGAGCTGCGCGATATGGACGATGATTACGGCGTACTCCCCGTCTTTAAATATGACGAGGCGCAAAGCGGTTATTACACTACCGCGCAGGACGCTTATTCGGTATTTGGAATCACCTCGACCTGCCGCAATACGGCTGCGGCTGGAGCGGTGCTGCAGCTGCTCAATGAAAAATCCTACGCCTCGGTCACGCCGGCGTATTTCGGGATCGCGCTGAAAACCAAATATTCGCGTGACAATGCCGATTCGCAGATGTATGATATAATACTCGATGGGCGCATTTTCAATTTCGGAAACGTATATTCCGGCTCGCTCGACGGCGTAGGTAATATGATACGCTCTCAGCTCGCGGCGAAAAAGGAAAATATCGCGTCCTATTATGAATCGCAGCAGGCTTCGGTGCAGAAGCTGCTTAACGAGCTTATTGGAAAATATGACAGCATAGGAAAATAACAAAGAATTAATAAGACAGAATTAAGGGGGATTTATAATGCCAAAACGTATAGTATCGGCATTGCTGCTTTGTGCGATGCTCGTATCCTTCGCTTCCTGCGGCTCGGCGGAGCAGGCGTCCAAACCGTCGGTGACGACGGCGGATAAAACCACCGAGGCGCAGACCACGGCAGCTCCAACAAACGACGATCTGCTCGCCGCGACAAAAGCGGCGCTTCCCGGCGGCGATTTCAACGGCTACACCTTCACTATCCTCGACCGCGCTCCGGAGAAGGACGCCAACTGGGAAACGCTCGACGCGTTCAGCGCCGAAGCCGACGGCGATCCCATACACGACGCCGTCTACAACCGCAACCGCATGATCGAGGAAAAATACAACGTTACCATCGCCGAAAACAAGGTGAAAAATCCTTTTGAGGACGCCGCAAAGCTGATACTCGCCGGGGACGACGCCTTCGACGTCCTCACCGACGGACTCGACGTGCTGTCGAAAAACCTCGCCGCGCAGAATTATCTCATCGATCTCAATACCATCAGCGCGCTGTCGCTTGAAAAGGACTGCTGGGATCAGGCGATGAACACCGGTCTTTCGATAATGAATAAGAATTATTACGCGACCGGTGATATTTCAATCATGGATAACTACGGAACATGGTGCATGATGTTCAATAAAGCGCTGATCGAGAATTATCAGCTCGACAATCCTTATGAGCTTGTAAATTCCGGCGCATGGACGCTCGATAAATTCTACTCGATGTCGACGGCGGCGGCGCAGGATATAAACGGCGACGGCGTTATGAACGACGACGACCAGTACGGCTTCCTTTCCGAGGGCTATAATACCTTCGGTCTGTGGTCGGGTTCGGGCGAGATGGCGGTTTCCAAGGACGCGGACGACCTGCCCTATCTCAGCGTAATGAACGACCGCAGCGCGTCGGTGATTGAAAAGGTCATCGCTATTCAGTCCGATAAGGCGGTCACCCATACGGGCGATCAGGCTAAGGACGGCATGAACACCATAAACGAAATGTATAAGAACGGTCAGTCGCTGTTCATCTTCGGCGGAATGTGGCTGATAACGCGCTACCGTGACAGCGAAATCGATTTCGGCATAATCCCGACGCCTAAATACGATGAAGCACAGGAAAATTATTTCAATACATACAGCTACTGCAATATGACCGCCTATTCGATTCCTGTAACGTCGACCGATCCCGAACGCACCGGAACGATACTCGAGGCAATGGCGGAGCTTTCGAAATATACCCTCACCCCCGCCTATATGGACGTCGCGCTCAAGGGCAAATATCTGCGCGACAACGAGAGCGAGAGCATGATCGACCTTGTGCTTTCTAACCGCAGCTACGACCTCGCCGCGATCTACGACTGGGGCGGAGTATTCGCGATGTTCTCATCGATGTATTCCTCTAAAAAATCCGATATGGCCTCCCGTTATGAGAAGCTTAAAATCAAGGCGGAAACCGCAATCGAAAAATATATAACAACCATCGAAGGCTGACAGCAAAAAACGAACGGACGTTTCCGTTCGTTTTTTTTTGCCCTGCGATGGCAATATAAACAAAAATCGCCACAAACATTAGTGAATAATGCGGCATAATGTTAACCGATAGTCAACATTACATATAAAAACGTTGTAATTCCAATTGACTTTTGTGCAATAAAATGTTATAATACAAATAATAACCGAATTTTGCCATATCGCAGACGGTTAAACGCATAGTTTGGGGGAATACGCGCAAATGCTGTTCAATTCGGTGCAGTTTCTAATATTTTTTCCGGTAACTATAATAATCTACTTCCTTCTGCCGCACAAATTCCGAAAATATTTCCTTTTGGCGGCAAGCTGCTATTTCTATATGTCCTTTATCCCGAAGTACATATTCATACTTCTGTTCACCACGATAGTCGACTATTCCGGAGCGCTCGCGGTCGAACGTCTTGGCGGTGCGGAAAAACCGCGCGCGAAAAAAGCGGCGTTTATAATCGCGCTCGCCTGCAATATCGGACTGCTGGTATTTTTTAAATATCTCGGAATGCTTGGCGATACCTTCAACTTTTTCGGCGCGATGATAAACCTGAAAACCATCGTTGTGCCGGAAATAGCGCTTCCGATCGGAATATCGTTCCACACCTTTCAGAGCATGGGCTATCTTATCGACGTTTACACCGGCAAGGAAAAGGCGGAGCACAATTTCATCAATTTCGCGCTTTTTCTGATGTATTTTCCGCAGCTTGTCGCCGGTCCTATCGAGCGCAGCCGCAACCTTTTCTCACAGCTGAAGGCGGAGCACAGGCTCACCTATGACAATATTTCGGCGGGCGGACGCATGATGCTCTGGGGAATGTTCAAAAAGGTAGTCGTAGCCGATAACCTCGCCATAATTTCAGACGCGGTTTTCAGCAATGTAACCGGCTTTTCCGGCATGGGACTTGTCGTCGGAATATTATGCTTCACCGTGCAGATCTACTGCGACTTTTCGGGTTATTCGGATATCGCGATCGGCTGCGCGCGGGTGATGGATATAAACCTCATGACCAACTTCGACACGCCTTATTTTTCGGCGTCGACGCCCGAATTCTGGCGTCGCTGGCATATCTCGCTCTCGACATGGTTTCGAGACTATATTTATATTCCGATGGGCGGCAACCGGGTCTCAAAGCCGCGCTGGGTGCTGAATCAGATGGTAACCTTCGCGGTTTCCGGCATATGGCACGGTGCGAATTTCACCTACGCCGTATGGGGACTGCTCAACGGCGCATATATTGTGATATCGCGCTTTACAAAGCCGCTGCGCGAGAAGCTGAAGAGGGTGACACACGTCGGCAGCGTTCCGGCGCTCTCGCAGGGGATAGGCATCGCGGTCACCTTCTGCCTGATCTCGTTCTCGTGGATATTTTTCCGCGCGGATAATTTCGCCGACGCGTTCTATGTGATTTCGAATATGTTCGGCTCGTACGCGGGCGACTTTTCCAAGCTGTCCGAGCTAAGGCTTCACCTCGCCTATGCCGCTCCAGCAATGCTTTTCGGCATTGAGATACTGATGAAGCAGCCGAAAATCGTTTCATGGTATAAAAATACGAACACCTTCGTCCGCATAGCGTCCTATGCGCTGCTCACGGCGATAATCATCGTTTTCGGCGCGTACGATAATAAAGCGTTCATCTATTTCCAGTTCTGAGGAGGGATTTTTTATGACAATGACCGAATATAAAAAAACGCTCCCGGACGCGAAAACGATTCTCCGGGCGCTGTGGAAAACGTTTGTAACGCTCGCGCTCACCGCCGCGCTCGTTTTTGGCATGAACGCGATGATGCAGGCGTTTCTTGACGACGAGCTTCGTTCGGTGCGGGAATCTGCGCAGAAAACCGCGGAGGATATCGCCGCGCTCGGCGAGGGCGACCAGACGGCGGCGCTCACCAAGCGGCTAAAGTTGACGGCGCAGGAGGAATTTTATCAAAAATATAAAAACCGCGAGAGCTATCATTATTACGGACAGTTTTATGAAATGTTCGAGCAGGTGGAAAACGCGGACGTCCTTTTCCTCGGTACGTCGCATACGGCGCACGGATTGAATCCGCTGTATATCGAAAAGGAAAATACCGGTCACAGCTTTTTCAATTTCGCCCTTAACGGCTCAAATCCGCAGTATTATCTCGACTGGTATAAGGTATTTCGGGAATCGGGCTATCCGACTCCAAAAATGATAGTATTCTGCGTCGACTGGTTCATGTGCGACGACGGCTGGCTGTGGCGGCGCATTGATTTCGACGATTCGCCCGATAAGCCTATCGCCATCATGCGCAGTCTGCGTCAGACCGAGATAGCCGCCGCCAAAGCCGCGTCCGATACCTCGGACGAAGCGGGAGCGGAACAGACGGAAGCCGCGGAAACGTCCGGCGGCGAAAAAATCAACTGGTGGGACGCCGACGCGGTAATGACCAAGGTATTCAATCAGATACCGCTTATTTTCTCGCGCGACCGCATACCGGAGATGCTCCGGTGGGCATTCGGCATCGGCGAGGCGGAGCAGAACGTTCCCGCCGAAACCTCGGACGAAGCGTCCGGCGGCGACAAGGACGGCGAATCGATATATGATGAAAACGGCAGCGTTATAATGCCGGAGTATCACCATGAATATCTGACCGACGCGATAGGCAACGTCACGAGTATGTATTACAAGGGCTTTATTCCATGGGAAAGCTATTATGACGGTTCGGTGAGCGAACAGCCGTGCAACGTCACAAACGCCGAGAAGGACGCGTTTGTCGCCCTGATAAACCAGTTCATGGACGATGGAATCCAGCTGCTTTTCGTCGAAGTGCCGGAATATGTAAATGGCCGCATCGCAGGCAGCGCAATGGAGGAAAACAACGCGTGGATAAAGAAAATCGCCGACCGCTACGGAATAAAATTCCTCAATTATAACGACGAGCTTTATTCCGATATCAACGATGATTACGAGCTTTTCTCCGACTGGGGACATATGAACAACGGCGGCGCGACTCTGTTTTCAAAGAAGCTCGCGCAGGATATAAAGCCGTATCTGCCGTAAATAATAATATACCCGTATCACGTCCTGCTGGATATGTACATTATGTTTTGTTTTTGACATTAATAGGCTCGAAATTTGTAAAATTGTTCATATAAAATGTGACATTCACGATATTTCAGCAAAATGTTATAAAAATTGTCATAAAAAATTGGAGGACAGTTTATAAAAAACTATTTATTTTTCCGAAAAGTTGTAGTATAATAGAAGTACGGCAAAGGAAAAAAACGACGCTTCGGTTTCAGTCCCCCGCCGTATGCTCCATGCGGGCGCGGCTCGCGAAATCGCGGGCATCTGCGTTTCACTAATGATAAAAGGTGGTCAGATCATGAAAATTACGACAATCGGCAGACAAATGGATGTTCCCGAGGATCTCAAGGCTTTATTTGACAAAAAGCTGTCAAAGTTCGACAAGTATTTCAAGGACGACGCCGTCGCCTATATCACCCTGTCGAAAAAGCGCGGACGCGAGATTCTCGAGCTTACGATTTCGAGCGGCGGCACCTTGTATCGCAGTGAGGAGGAAAACAGTACCTTTCAGAGCGCTCTCGACTGCGCCGTCGATTCGATCGATGGGCAGATACGCAAGAATAAAACCCGTCTTGAAAAGCGTCTGCGCGAGGGCGCGTTCCTCAAAAACACCCAGCTTTCCTCAGATATCGCCGAGGAAGAACCGGAATTCAATATCCGCGTCAAAACCTTCACCTTTAAGCCGATGACGCCCGAGGAGGCCATTTTGCAGATGAATCTGCTCGGTCACGAATTCTTCGCGTTCAAAAATATCGAAAATTCCTCCGTCAACGTCGTCTACAAGCGTCGCGACGGCGGCTACGGCATGATAGTGCCGGAGGGATGAGAGCGAAATATACTGCAATTATATCGTATAAGTTAACATAAAACACCTTTCGCACACAAGGAGGAGAGCCGGCCGGCTCTCCTCCTTGTGTTTTTGGCTTGCATTTTGCCGTCGATTGTGATATTATAGGTGTGGTTACAGATTTATTGAGTCTTTTTCGTGAGATTAATATAAAATAATGAAGTGAAGCTGTCAATAAAATATTGCGAAAAACCATAGGAGGC
>JBAXZA010000028.1:0-10789 GCA_041670545.1 Eubacteriales bacterium
AGGATGGCAATGCTGTTCAAATTTGTACTGGATATAGCATTCAAGACGGTGAAAAAATTATAATCACAAAAGATACAACCTATGGCGACAATATTGATGGTACAGTTGAACTTTGTACACGGGATTATATATACATAGAATATAAGGGAACGAATCTCGATTACTGTTATTACCAATCAGCAGACGGCAGCCCCACGGTGCTTGAGCTTGGGCATAATGAGACGAAAAACACCGTTTCATTGAAAACCGGCGCTGTTAAAATAGTCAAAAGCACCATACTGGTCAACGGTCTCGAAATCGGAACCTTCAGTGGTGACATATATGAGAATTCTCCAAGACTCACAATATCCAAATCCGCCGACGGCAGCGCGACAGTCTTTGTCCCCAAAAATGTTACCATTTTTACGATTGACGGTATATCATGTAGTACTTCCGGCGGTGATACCGAGCTCTATATCGACTCATACGGCAATATTTCGCTGACAAAAGGTGAAATAGACATAATTCATAACAGTCCGATCACGCTTGGCGACATTACTTATCAGGGGATAGGTGATGCACGCTACCTTATCACTGCCGTCGATGCTGGCGTGAACAGCATTGTCGCATTGACAGGTTCTGTCACCGCAACCTTTAATAAAAACGATAAAAAACTTGATATATGGAAATACAGCTATCACGCAAAGGGCGCCGGCTGCTCAGTAATCATCAGCAGGGTCAACCTGGATAACATCGTTGCCGCGGGTGCGAATACAGTGATCGACGGATTTGAGATAAGCAAAGCGAGCGACGATATGTTCCTTCCCAGTCTTGGCAATCCCGGCTGCATACTTTCGTTCAATGTCAACGGCGGAAGCGCGCTGAATCCCATCAGCACAGTCAGCGGCGCCGCGATCGATCTCAGCGTTTACACAACGTCGCGCGACGGCTTCACGTTTGACGGCTGGTATTCCGATGCCGCGCTGACAAACCGCGTTACTTCCATAAGTCTGATACGAAGCACCGCCGTTTACGCAAAGTGGACAGAGGTTCAGACATCGGTATCCGCCGCAGAAACCGAAGCTCCGGCAGACACCGAAGCACCCGAAGCCGCCATGCTTCCGTTCAGCGATGTCGCGGCAGGCGACTGGTTCTGCGGCGATGTCGCATATGTCTATGAAAACGCGCTCATGAAGGGCAGCGACGAAACAACATTCAGCGCATACTCTCACGCCACACGGGGAATGATCGTCAGCGTGCTGTATCGTCTTGCCGGTTCGCCCGACGTGACAGGCGCAAATCCGTTCGACGATGTGGCGGCAGGCAGCTATTATGAGAACGCCGTCATATGGGCTTCGGAAAACGGTATCGTAAACGGCGTCGGAGACGGCAAATTCGCTCCAGACGACGATATCACCCGCGAACAGCTCGCGGCTGTGCTGTACCGTTATGCCGAGTACGCCGGCTGTGACCTCACCGCTTCCGCCGACCTCACCGCGTTCACCGATGCGGGCGATATCAGCGGCTACGCGGCGGCGGCAATATCGTGGGCAAACGCCAACGGCTTCATCAGCGGCAAGGGCGACGGCATACTCGATCCCCTCAGCTGCGCTCAGCGCTGCGAGATCGCCGCTCTGCTGCACAGATTTTGCGATACATTCGTAAAATAATACATAAGGAACATCTGAATAATGTGTAATTTGCCGACGCCATTGCTGAAACACAAGGGCTGAACACCATTTATTTCAACGCGGCGGCGAATTAATCAGAGGATTCCTAACGTAAAAATGGTCAGACCTTGCAGTCTGACCATTTTTTGTTTTGCGGACGTAATATTTGAACAGCCGCTGCGATAAGGCTAATGAACGTCTGAATAATGTGTAATCCTTCTGCGCCGATATGCTTTTATCCGTAATTTACGCCGCCCCATTCGACCGCGCTGAAACCGTGACGGTCAAACTCAGGCAGAAGCTGCTCTTTTATCACCTGCGGCGCGTCTGTTTTCTTTATATGTATCGCGACGCGCAGCATTGAATCTGGAGCCGGAGAAATATTCAGCCGATTGTACGCCTGACGGCTTTCGGTAAGCTCAAAACGTACAAGACTTATTCCGTTCTTTTCAAGCACCGGCAGCCAATACATAATGAATTCATTCGCTTCGCGCTGAGTAAAGCCGAGCGCGTCAAGCTTTTGTTCGAGGAATTGCGCGGCGTGTTCTCCCTCCACGCAGAAGCCGTCGGCAAAATCGTCTGATATACTGCCCGCTTCCTCCCAATAAAGCGCGTAATATTCGCGCCCGCCGATATCGAGCGTGCTGTCGGTGCAGACGTCCGCGCTCCAGCCGTTTACCGGATACTCCGGATAGCTTACGCTCAGATATTCGGGATGCTCAAACGTAACGCTTACATTTTGTTCGTTTTCGGGATAAAGATACAAAACCGGCTTTTCATAACCACCTATGCCGATGTTTTCGATCATAAATATCTCGCCGGTTTCGGGAACATAATTGAATTCAAACCCGCTGCCGCCCGTACCGTACGAAATTTTTCTATTCTCGCAGCTCACATAAAGTCCCGAATTAAGCTTTTCGGGCATATCCAACTTTGTATAAACCGGTTTGCCGTCCTTTGTTTCGACAGAATATATCGCTGTGTAATAATCCGGCATGGAGGACGCTTCTCCGGTATGATACCCACCGAGATGCCAATGGAAATACATATCGTCGTTCCATTCGTGAAGCACAGCCGTGACGGTGCCGTCTGTTCCGACCATTTTGAGATAACCGCCGTCGACGACGAAAGCGTGATCTTTCCATATGTAGCACACTGTATCATATTCCGCGCTTTCGGTCAAGACGCTCCCGCCGCGCCCAAGCACCTTGAAATGCTTTGAGCCGGTCTGACTTTTTCCGTCGCAGTCGTCCAAACACATAAGCATGACGTTTCCGTCGTCCATAACGCTTGCCTTAGCAAAGGTTTCGTCCGACAGCAGCTTCATATTTGAGTCGTATATTTTGAAGCTGTATATTGACATCGGATTATCATACTGCAAAAAATAAACGTCCTCGCAATTTGAAACCGCTCCGAACCATCCGTCCTCGACGCATACCATCGTACCGTCGAGCTTCATTATATATTGAGTCTGAGGTATGAACGTATCATATTCCTGCTCCGGATGCTGTATGTTCGCAAAAATATAGCCGGCATATGAACTGGTATCGACAGATGTATAGATATACTCCGTTTTTAGCGTTCCGGAGGCGTCGGCGAACGCGTAAAAGCCGTCCTTTAAGATGGAATAGCCGACAAGCTCCCGGCTTTCGCTGTCGGCTATGATATAAACGTTCTCGCAGCCGTCAAGAAAAGCAAGCGGGGTGATCTCGCCGCTCACCGCGTCGAAAATAAGCCAGTCTCCGTCGTGTATCAGCAGCCTGCTTTCGCTGCTTGTGACAGCGGAAGCGTCGGAGTTTTTGCAGATATAGATTTTGCAGGGAATAATATAATCCTCCGGATTTTCATAAGGCGTATTCTGTGCATAATAGTAGTTATCCGAATATTTGCTGGTGTAGGTATAAAGCGCCGCCGCGCCGTCGGGTACGACCACAATATCGGCGGACGTTTCGGTTTCTGCTGATGTTTCGGTTTGCGCTGATGTTTCGGTTTCCGCCTTTGACGTTTGAGCTTCGCTCTCAGTTTGATCGGTGCTGTCCTGCGCTGCCGCCTGTGTATTTGCGTCCGCGGCGCACGAGGTCAGTATTAGCGACGCGAGCAGCGCCGCTGTGCAGATAATTGATATTTTTTTCATACCTTTACCTCCAAAATGTTAATCTCTGCCATCCGGCAAAAGATAACGCGAAGCATAATCGCGGCAATATTTATATGTGTTATGACGATATTTAATGGTAAATGTTCCCTTTGAGAGGTATGCAGTTAATATTTCCGCCGCAATAAAAATGTTTATGACTTTCCCACTTGAAATGTCGACATAATTCGTATATAATATATCGTATAATGCAATATCGGCGGGAATATGGAGCGAAAAAACCGTAAAAACGCCAGTATATTTAAAAGGAAGGTGAGAATTTTTGAGAATTGCAGTCTGCGACGACAGACGCGAGCAGCTTTCCATAATTCGCGACGCTGCCAAACGATATTTTACGAGCCGGTCGATCGAAGCTAAGATAGATGTCTTTGACAGCTCCATGCTGTTTTTGGAAAGCCTTGATAAAACCGGCGGCTGCGATATCGCGCTGCTTGACATCTGTATGCCCGAAATCCTCGGCACGGGCGTCGCCAAGGAGATACGAATTCGGCGCGACAAAACGGAGATCATATTTCTCACCACGAGCAATGAATACGCCGTAGACGCTTTCGCACTGAGAGCCGCCCATTATCTTTTGAAGCCCTTTACGCAGGAGCAGTTCGATGAAGCGATGGATCGCGCCATGGCGGGCATTGACGACGAAACCGCGAAAAAAATCGCCGTCAAGCCGGAGGGCGGCGGAGTTCAGCTTGTGGACATCGGTGAAATTCTTTACATAGAAAGCCAGAAGCATATCCTCACTGTCTATACGCAAACCGGCTCCTGCACGGAGGGACAGCGCTCGCTCACCCGATTTACGGAGGAGCTGGAAAAGCTCTCACCCGGTCAGTTTATCGTCCCGTACAAGGGTTATATCGTCAATCTGTGCGCCGTTAGGGTGATAGAGCCGGAGCGGATCGTTCTGCGCGGCGGAAAGAGCGTTCCAATTCCAAAGCGCCGTTATCGCGAGCTGCAAAACATTTATTTTGACTATTTGTTTGGTGAGGAAGCTTTGAAATGAATTATACGGAGCTGCTTCTCATCACCGCCAAATATGTCATACCCGGAATATTTTCGATGCTCTTTCGTATCTTCGGTTTGGGTATGCGAAGCAAAAGGGCCGCCGTCGCCGGAATGACCGTTTTTTTATCGGTAAGCCTTATTATTCCGCTGACATTTATCCCGATCGTCGGCTATGATGTTTACAAACACTACTGCGCCATAGTGATCATCGCCGCCAATGCCTCGGTCTTTATTATCTCGTCGGACAGCTTTCTCAAAACCTGCTTCATGCACTTCACCCAGTCGAATATCGTTTTCTGGATCGCAACTACCCTCGGTGCTCTAAGCGGTCTTTTGAATTTGTCATACCTTGAATTAGTGGTATTTACAGCAATATCCTGCGCACTTGCGTATGTAATAGCTCTGCGCTGGTGCGTAAAGCCGATGCGCTTCATGGCGGAAGCAATAAGCACCGGCTGGCTGGGACTTTTAGCCGTTCCCGGATGTACTGTGCTGGCGGGTGTCGCCACTGCCGTATGGTTCGGAACGCAGGAGAATTACAGCACGGTCATGATGATTTGTGTGACGGGGCTTTTTGAATTCTCCTTCGTTATGTATATGCGCGGGCTTTACGGCTCCATGTGCCGGATAACAGCGCTTGCACGCGAAAACACGCGTCAAAAGCTTCTGGAAACCGAGCTTAGCGCTTATACTGAATTTATCGATTCGGCAAAGCAGGCGCGCCACGATCTGCGCCATCACAACGCGCTGATTCTTAACTATCTTGAAACCGGCGGAGTTGAGGACGCTGTCAGCTATCTGCGTCAGGCGGAAAACGCCCTATCGGATTCCGCTCTGACCGAGTTTTCACCAAACCCTACCGTTAACGCCGTGCTGCGGATATATAGCCGTCAGGCGCAGGAGCATGATATCAGCTACGCCGCTCTTGCCGATCTGCCGGATACGCTGCCGCTGACAGCGCCGGAGCTTGGCGCGCTGCTTTCAAATATGCTTGAAAACGCCGTTGAAGCCTGTATGAAGCTTGAAGCGGGAAAACGCCGCATCGCCGTGCGTACAAGGACGGACGAAAAGGGTTTCCGGCTGGAGGTTTGCAACAGCGTCTGCGGCGACGTCGCCTTTGAGGGCGGCTTTCCCATGTCCACAAAGCCGGGAGGCGGCACAGGAACAAAAAGCATCGCAAATATCGTGAAGAAATATGAAGGTATGCTGCGCTTCAAGCAGGAGGGCGGCGAATTTTTCACACAAATACTCATTCCGCACAAAACTTGTCAGTAAAACGTTAAATTGTATTTATATCCTGTAATACATATAAAAAATCCGAAATAAAAACTCTGAATTATGTTTTTTATTTCGGATTTTTTATGTTTTGCGGCACGGAAATGTCGCGTTGTGCGAAAATAGCGTCGTTTGGTGCGGAACTATCCGCAGACGAACAATAAATGTTATGATTATATTATCATATGGGCTGCTCGTAAATCGCCGTAAGCCTTCAGATTGCAATGAGCTTTATGCCTGTACCCACGGCGGTTTTCTGCGCCGCAACGACGCTCCCGTCAGCTATGAATGCGTAAATTTAAAAGATAAGGATAGAGTAAAAAAATGAGTACAAAAAACAGATTTGTTTCCATGCTGCTGGTCATATGTATGACAATGACAATGATTCCGGCAAGCGCGTTTGCCGCCGTGTCGGATAAAACCGCGGCGTCTGATACGCAAAATCCTTTTGACGATGTAAATGAAAGCAGCTGGTTCTATTCAGATGTGATGTATGCCCTGCACAACCAGCTTTTTCAGGGTATCACCGCCACGAAATTTGACCCGCAGGGCAATATGACGCGCGCCATGTACGTCACCGTCATGGGAAGAATAGCCGAAATCGATCCAGACGTTTATAAGAACGGCTCGGGCTTTTCCGACGTTGTTTACGGTTCATGGAATGCTCCGTATATTTCATGGGCGGAGGATAAGAATATCGCTGGCGGCATCGGCGGCGGACTGTTCAATCCCGACGGTCTTGTAACCCGCGAACAGATGGCTTCAATGACCGTTCGCTTTTTTGCCGCCTACGGCATTCCGCTGCCGGAGGATATAACGGATACTGAACCGAACGATATGCCTTCCGTTTCCGACTGGGCGCAGGACGACGTTTTGAAGCTTTGGCGCTGCGGTTTGCTTCAGGGTTATATGGGCGCGTTCAATCCCGCAAACAACACCACCCGCGCGGAAGCCGCCGCCTTTTGCGGCAGAATCGACGAAATTGTCGAGCAGTGGCATATTGATACCGGCGTAAAGGATATCCCGGTCAATACGGTCGGAACGCCTTCCGGCGGCTCTCAGAATCCGGGGATTATGTATTACGGCGATACATATTATACGATCAGCTTCGATACAATGGGCGGAGCAAAGCTCTCCGGCCGAAGTGTCCGCGAGGGGCGCGCGCTGAACAATCTTCCCGTTCCTTATAAGGCGGACAGTATTTTCATAGGCTGGTGCTACGACGCGGGACTGCATGAGCTTGTATCCGCATCAGATACGATCGGCAAAAATCTTACATTATATGCCAAATATGAGAAAAGCGGGGCGCTTACGCAAACCCAATCAATGCCCTTCGCCCATGCGCTCGATCAGGGAACAAATTTTACCGTTTTGATATCCGGTGCGACAGGTATGACGGAGGATGAGCTTAACGACGCCATTGTCTGCACTAACCTCAGCTCAAACGAGAATAAAAAATGGTTCAGGCTCACGCAAAACGGCGATACCGTCGCCGTTTCGGGACTGAACTATCTGGGAAATATGGGAGCGCCGCAGGACGGCTTTACCGAAGGCTCAGCTTATAAAATCACTTTGGAGGACGAGCGTCTTTCATTTTCCGGACAGGACTCCTCCGCCAGAGAATACGACTTTACCATCGCAAGACAGGAGATCATGAACGCCGCGCTTAGCGACGAGCTGATCTACATACCGATCGGAAATATCAGCAATCTGACGGTGAACGGCAGCCCGGCAGCCTCGGCGTCAATTCCTGTCATTACTGTCCGCCCGGACGGAAGCCAGTCCGCAAACGGCACTGCCTCCGGCAGCTTTACATATAACGGCGCGCTTGATGTAGGCGATACCGTAGTCATTTACAGCGGAAATGAGCTTCCCGCGATGGACAGCGCAGCTGATGGCGACGACAACGCGTTTATAGAAATCACGGAAAAAAACGGCAATAACTACGCCTACAAGGGCGCGGACGTTGAAAACGTCCTGTTCACACCGGATATTCTGCCGGTAAGCATATCGGCGGACACGGACGGAAACGCGAATGACAGCTCCATGACCGTCGCAGTCGAAGCTATGACCTATACTGACGACTGTTTCACCGCCGTTGGTCTTGATTCGATGACCACCGTTGACAGCGGCGATTTCATCGCATTCTATTCCGGCACGCTGCTCGAGGACGGCACCATTTCGGACGGCATGATCCAAAACTACGCCGAAATCACCTCGGTCGAGTGCGTTGGCGGCAGCTATATCATAGCATATCGCTTTGTGACAATGTCCGAAATGCAGCAGGCGATGGCGGCTTACAAAAACGAACCGCTTTCCGGAGATGAACTGCTCGCCAATGTAGACGTGGCGGCAATCGAGCGCAATGCTGAGCTTCAGGCGCAGCAAAGCGGCTTTGCCGAGGAAGCGGGTATGTATCTCGCGGCGCTCGCTTTGGAAACCGATTCGTTTACAGAGCTTAGCGCCGAATATGATCTGAAAAGCGTTGAAATGCAGCTGGACGGCGAGCCGATCACACAGGAAACGCTCCAGCTGATGGGCGCGAAAAAGGTTCAGGTAAAACTCAACAAGCTGCAGGCTTCGCTTGAAACCGAGCTTCAGCATTTTGAGAACCTGTCCGGTCTGCGTCTGATGCTTGAGGTCGGCGTTGAGGTTGAGATAACCGTCAGTGACAATATCAAAATCGTCATTGAGATCAGCGGATTCTTCGAGCAGGAGGTCAAGGTCGAGCTGGGCGTCGACGGCGACGCCATTTGGAAATGGTGGGGCATTTTCCCCTACATCGCCGAGTATGAAGTGACCGCTTACACGGAGTTTTATGAATATACCGGCATACAGATCGAAGCTACCATCGTCACAAAGGAAAACAAAGGCGATGGCTTCGCTGCAAATAATGATGAAATCGAAAAAATCGGCAGGCAGATCAAGGATCTGATGCAACAAAAGGATAAACGCTTGGGCGACGGCAGCAAAACTGTGGCGGAATCTCTTTCGGAAAAATATTCCGATATGCTGGAAAATGAGAGCGACTGGGTCAAGCTTTTCAGTATTCCGATACTCGAAAAGGAATTCCACATTCTTACAATTATAGCCGTTGAGCTAAATATTGAATTTATAGTCACCGCCAATCTCAACATTTCGCTCGGATTGGACTTCTGGTATGAAAACGCAAAACGCTATGTTTATACGGTCGATGTTTTTGCAAAAAAAGTGACAAGCGACATCATCAGTTTGGCGGAAGAACGCTATGAGTTCGAATTCTATGTTATGGGTACAATGGGGCTGCGCGCAGGCTTGAAGCTGGGGGTGAGTGTAGGACTTATTTCCACAAAGCTCGCAAGCGTAGGCTTTGCAGCCGAGGGCGGCGTATACACAAGGCTGTGGGGGTATTTTTACTATCAGCTTGTTTACACCGCGTCTGCGGGAAAAAGCACAAGCTACTGCGGCGCACTGCTGGTGGAGCTTGGCGCTTATGCTGAGATCACCTTTGAAGCGCAGGCGTTCAACGGCACCTTCAAATACAATCCGACGCTTTACAGCAACGAATGGCCCTTATTGACGGCGGGAAACCGGGCAAGCATCACGGATTTCACAATGGCGCAGGAGGATATCGAGGGCGTCAGGCTCAAGCAGTATATCCGGACGGCAATGCTTGCGGACGAGCTGTTCTCCATGCATTATTTTGATCTCAAGGACGGCGAGGAGCACGATGCGATCTATGACGATGCTGTGCAGTTCAAAATCGAAATGACCAATCCGAAATTCTCGTATAATGCCGCTGACAATATGCTTACCGTCAATCCCGGCGCGGACGACGTGAAGCTTGAGGGTACGATGATCATTACCTGGATCAGCTTCCCACTCGCCTTTACCTCCGCTCCGATACAGCGCAAGGTTAGCCTGTACTGGGACAACCTGCGCGACGGTTATGCCATCGCGCCATATACCAACGGCGGCAGCTATGTTCCAATCATCGTAAAACAGTATCAGGAGGCGTTCAGCACTCCGGAAAATCCAGTCAAAACAGGTTATACCTTCGACGGCTGGTTTGAGGACACAGCACTGACGCGCAGTTATACCTTCCCGGCGCTGATGCCCAACGCCGATACAAGCGTTTACGCTAAGTGGGCGCCCGCCACGGATACAATTTACACCGTGGAGCATTATTTGCAGGTTCTCGGCAGCAGCCAGTATACATTGACGGAGCAGAAGGAACTGCACGGCACGACCGACAGCATGGTAACGCCGGAGACAAACTCCTATACCGGCTATAAAACGCCTGCATCGAGCAGTCTTGTGATCAGACCCGACGGCTCGTCGGTTCTGCGCTATTATTACGATTTGCAGACCTATACCGTCACCTTCAAACCCGGCGAGGTCGGCGGAAGCGACGAGATAATCAAGCTGAAATACGGCTCCCCCATCACCGCACCGATATTCGGCGCAGCGGGCTACATATTCGACGGCTGGATCAGAGATGGCAGCGAATATATTGGGAATGTCAGCGAATATATGGGAGATGAGGATCTCACCTATACCGCTCAGTGGAAAAAGGACACGCGCACTGAATACCGGATCGAATATTATGTTCAGCAGACAGACGGCAGATATGTGCTGCAAAGCCTTGAGAAAGGTGTCGGCGTCACCGGTCAGCAGATATACGCCGATGGGCTCCGCCAGGACGAACTTTATGCGATTTCCGGCGTCATAT
>JBAXZA010000029.1:0-10646 GCA_041670545.1 Eubacteriales bacterium
CACACGCGGGAGCCGCGCCTCTTCAAGCGCACCGTTCCAAGGGAAAGCGGGAGAGTCTGAGAGGACGGAAAACCGTAGGGTTGTCCGTCCTTTCAGGTTCGTACCCGTTTCGCAAACGAAAACTTACCGAAAAAGCCGTCCGCACAGGTTAGCAATCCGTTTCGCAAACGAAAACTTATCGAAAAAGCCGTCCGCACAGGTTCGTCCCACGTTTCGCAGGCGAAAAACCTTTGCGGCTTATTTAAATAATATTATTGTAATCCCAATAAAATTATGTTATAATTATCTCTGTATAAGCGGCGGCCGCAGCAATGCACGGCATAGGCGGCTCTGCAAGCATAAAACACGAAAGAGTTGAACGATATTGACATACCCGCTCAAACGCGCGGCGGCGATACACGACCTGTCCGGTTTCGGACGCTGCTCGCTCACCTGCATAATACCGGTGCTTTCTGCGATGAGCATACAGTGCGTCCCGATTCCGACGGCGGTGCTTTCAACGCATACCGGCGGCTTTACTGATTTTGAAATAACCGATATGACCGGGCATATGAGAGCGTCGCTTTCGCACTATAAACGGCTCGGGCTGACCTTTGACGCAATTTACAGCGGTTTTTTAGGCTCTGGCGAGCAGGTCGGCATAGTCGAGGATTATATCAGCGCCTTTCGCGGCGAAAATACCGTCGCGCTCTGCGATCCGGTGATGGGCGACGACGGCGCGGCATATCAGACGGTAACCGGAGAGCATCGCGAGAGCATGAAAACGCTCTGCGCGATGGCGGATGTCATCACGCCCAACGTTACCGAAGCGTTTTTTCTTCTTGACCGCCCATATGCCGCCGCCGACGAGGACGCCGCCGCTGAAATGCTCTATGAGCTTGCCGAAAAATACTGCAAAAAAGTGGTAATAACAGGCATACACGGCGCCGCTATTGATAAGCCGCCGGAATGCGCCGTAGCAGACGCTGACGGATCGGAGAAAAATCAAAACGCCGGAGAAGAATTCGTCACCACCGCGTCGCTCGATATGACACTAAGCGGTGCGCGTCCGGTGTTTTGCCGCAAACCCGCAATAAAGCGCGGATATCCCGGCACAGGCGATATTTTCGCCTCGGTGCTGCTCGGACGCCTGCTGAAGGGGAAATCGCTCGCCGCCGCGTCGGAGGACGCTTCCTCCTTCGTCTGGGACGCAATGAGCGTCACAGCCCGCACTCCGTCGCTCTCGCGTGAGGGCGTTATGCTCGAATCGGTACTTTATGAGCTTATACCGCGATAAAGCGATATTTATATAACATATATTTTATAATATGGGGGTTTTGTTATGACAAACAAGGAATGGTTCAAGGACGCGAAATACGGAATGATGGTTCACTGGGGGCTTTACTGCCTGCCGGCAGGCGAATGGAAGGGTACGCGCATACCTGGTATCGGCGAATGGATACAGTATCAGTGCCGTATTCCGCACGATGAATATGCCGCGCTCGCAAACGCGTTCAACCCGATACTTTTCGACGCCGACGAATGGGTTAAGTTAGCGCTCGATTCCGGCATGAAATACATGGTCGTCACCTCCAAGCATCACGACGGCTTTGCGATGTATCATTCGAAGGTTTCAAAATACAACGTCGTCGACGCAACGCCCTTCGGACGCGATGTTATCGGCGAGCTTGCCAACTCCTGCGCCAAGCACGGTTTGAAATTCGGACTTTATTATTCGCAGGCGCTCGACTGGGCGCATCCCGACGGCGCGGGCTATGACTGCGGCGAGCACGGCTGCGACAATTTCTGGGACTGGGACCGCAAAACAAAGGATTACAGCCGCTGCTTCGAGGAGAAGATCAAACCTCAGGTCAAGGAGATTCTGACGCAGTACGGCGACCTCTGCCTTATTTGGTTTGACGTTCCGCAGACCATAAAACCCGAGCAGAGTCTTGAGCTTTATAATTATGTAAAGAAATATCAGCCCAACTGCCTGATCAATTCGAGAATCGGAAACGGTGTCTGCGATTACAGATCGCTTGGCGACAATGAGATTTCCGACCACGATTTCGGGGACGAGCTTGTCGAAACCGCCGCTACGACCAATGACACATGGGGCTATAAAGCGTTCGATCAGAACTGGAAGGACGCGAACGAGATAATTCGGATAAAGAATCATCTCAACGAGCGCGGCATAAACTATCTGCTCAATGTCGGTCCGGATTACCTCGGACGCATCCCCTCCCCCTCCGCCGATATTCTGCGCGAGGTTGGCGGCAAGCTTGCCGTAAAATAAATCCCGCAGCGCATTTTCGTGCAGCAGATTGTAGGAACCGCCGCAATATACCGTATTTCATAGGAGAAATGCCGATATGGATAAGAAAAAGCTGCGCTTCATGGCGCTCGCCGGAGTACTCGCCGCGATGGTTTTTGTGTTTACCGCGTTCGTACAGATACCGATACCAGCGCCCGGACTCGCCGGATATGTTCACCTCGGCGACGCGTTCGTCTATCTCGCCGCCTGCCTGCTGCCAATGCCGTGGGGAATCGCCGCCGCAGCGATAGGAGCGGGAATGGCGGACATTCTCACCGGTTACGCCGTATGGGCGCCCGGAACTCTGCTTATAAAGGCGCTCATGGCGCGATGCTTTACCTCAAAGCCGTACTCGCTGCTCTGCGCCCGCAACGCGGCGGCACTCGCGGCGGCGGCGGTGATAAACGTCGGCGGTTATTATCTTTATGAATGCGCTATCGTCGGCAGCATGACTGTGCCGCTTGTTTCCATACCGAAAACGGCGGTACAGTCGGTTGTCAACACGGCGGTATTCATCGCTGCGGCGCTTATTTTCGACCGTGTGGGACTAAAAAACAAACTGAACGAGGGCAGAGACGATGACACAATTTGAAAAGATCGATCCGAAATCGCTCAATGAAAACGTTTTCCGGCTAATCGGCGACGAATGGATGCTGATAAGTGCGGGAGTTGAAGGCAACTTCAACTGCATGACCGCCTCATGGGGCGGTATGGGCGTGCTGTGGAGCCGTCCGACGGCGGCGTGTGTAATACGTCCGCAGCGGCATACCTTTGAATTTGCTGAGAAAAACGAGCTTATCACACTTTCGTTTTTCGGGGGAGATAAGCGTTCGGAGCTGAATCTGCTCGGCAGCAAAAGCGGACGCGATATCGATAAGATGCACATCTGCGGTCTGACGCCGCGCTTTGATATTCCGGGGGCGGTGTATTACGACGAAGCGAGGCTCGTTATCATCGGACGCAAGCTCTACGCCGACACCTTCAAAAACGAAAATTTCACCGACAAAAGCGTTCCGGCGCAGCATTACGGCTCGGGCGATACACATATGCTCTATATACTCGAAATAAAATCGATGCTTGCCGCGCAGTGAGCCGATATCCGCATGAGAATTATAAATATACGATTCATAATACATTTATATAAATAAGAGGTAATAATTATGAAGCTGAGAGCACCCGCTTATCCGCTTATCACGGTCGATCCGTTTTTTTCCGTATGGTCGCCCTCCGACCGCCTGACCGACAGCGTTACTGTTCACTGGACGGGTCACCCGAATACCATCGACGGAATAGTCACGGTCGACGGCACAGAATATAAATTCATGGGCGGCTCTGACCGTCCGGCGATGCGTCAGATCTCGGTCGATGTCAACGCTCTTTCTACAAAATATATGTTTGAGGGCGCAGGCATAGCGCTCACAGTAACATTCACCACACCTCTGCTTCCGTATGATATGCAGCTGCTTTCTCGTCCGGTTTCATATATGAAGCCGCTCTGGAAGCCGATCGACGGCGGCGAGCACGACGTTTGTGTCCGCGTCGATGTTTCGGAGGAAATCTGCTTAAACGAACGCGGTCAGTATAAGGTTTCGACCGAGATATTGCCGCTCAGCGACAAGGTGACCGCCGCTCGCATGGGCAGCGAGGTTCAGAAGCCGCTCAACCGTTCGGGCGACGACGTCCGCATCGACTGGGGGTATTTTTACCTCGCGGTGATGGGCGACGAAAGCGCCGTAACCCTGCATGACGCCGAAAAAGAGGGCGATATGACCTACGTCAGCGCCACCGGCGGCAGCGGCTCGCTCTTTATGTTCGCCTACGACGATATCGACAGCTTAATCTACTTCGGTCAGCCGATAAAGGCCTACTGGAAGAAGGGCGGCGCGGCGATAGAGGAGGAAATACTCCGCGCGGCGGCGGCTTACGAGGATTATCTTTTCGAGGCGTGCGAAACCTTCTCGCGCAAGCTGTTCTGCGACGCGGTTGAAGCGGGCGGCGAAAAATACGCCGAAATGCTCGAGCTTGCCTACCGTCAGGTCATCGCCGGACATAAAATCGCGACCGATACGGACGGCGAAACGGTGTTCATTTCAAAGGAATGCTTCTCAAACGGCTGCGCGGCGACCGTCGACGTCAGCTATCCGTCGATACCGATGTTCCTGCTCTACGCGCCAGAGCTTGTGCGCGGCATGATGCGTCCGATATTCAAATACGCGGCGTCCGACGCGTGGAGCTTCGACTTCGCGCCGCATGACGCCGGTCAGTATCCGCTTGTCAACGGTCAGGTCTATGCCGGAAACGATATCAACGGTCAGATGCCCGTCGAGGAATGCGGAAATATGCTTATAATGGCGGCGGCAGTATCGATTGCTGACCGCGACGCCGGCTTTGCGCTCGCTCACCGCGAAACGCTCGAGCGCTGGGTGCGCTATCTTATCGAATTCGGCGAAGATCCGGCAAATCAGCTCTGCACCGACGATTTCGCCGGACATCTCGCGCACAACTGCAATCTTTCGCTCAAGGCTGTCATGGGAATCGCGGGCTATGCGCAGATACTGCGTATGGCGGGCGACGGCGTCGGCTGCGATAAATATATGACCGCGGCGCGTGATATCGCCGCTCACTGGGTCAAGACCGCCGCGAACGGCGACGGCAGCTATCGCCTTGCGTTCGACCGCCCCGGAACCTTCTCAATGAAATATAATATGGTGTGGGATAAGCTTTTCGGCACGCAGATATTCCCCTCCGAGGTCGTCCGCAGCGAAACCGCGTCCAACTTCGCGCACGTCAATCCATATGGTATGCCGCTTGACAACCGCGCGACCTATACAAAATCCGACTGGCTTATGTGGACGGCGACCATGCTGCCATCGCGTGAGGATTTTGAGAGCTTTATAACGCCGCTCTGGATGGCGTACAACTATTCGCCCTCGCGCGTGCCGCTCACCGACTGGTACGATACCGTCACCTCTGTGATGGTAGGCTTCCGTCACCGCACCGTACAGGGAGGACTGTTCATCAAGCTGCTCGACGCGTCGGGCAAAATGCGCATCAACTGAAAAGTTAAAAATGTTCAACTGACACAATATTAAGGAGGGGCGCAATCGCGTGGGGAGCGTTTGCGCGGCTTGTATTATGAACATCGGATGCTGCATACCCGGCGGCTCGTTTATGCCGCAGGGAATTGGCGAGGTCGCGTCGCCCGCCGGGATTATCGGTCAGGGGCATGAAATCGTGCGCTCGGCGGGCTTTGATTTTGCCGAGGTGACGTGCGGACTTGTCGCTGCGCTCAGCGAATCCGACATGGCGTCGCTTATCGCGGACGGAGTGCGTTTTTACGCTTCAAACAGCTTCATTTCGCTGCCGATAGCTTCAACGCCGTCAAGGGAGCTTGGCGAATATGTCCGTATGATAACCGAGCGGCTGGAGCGCTTCGGCGTCCGGCGCTGTGTGTTCGGCAGCGGGCGCGCGAGGAGAATACCGGAGAATGCCGAGCGAGCCGCGGGAGAGCGCGTACTGCGTGATTTCATTGATATGTGCGCCGACGCCGCGTCGCGCCGAAATATGCTGTTTGTGCTTGAACCGCTCAACCGCGGTGAAACAAACTTTATGAACACGCTGTCCGACGGCGCTGATATCCTGCGCACGCTCGATAATCCCTCCGCCGCGCTGCTCTGCGATGTATATCATATGTACAAAAACGGAGAGGGAGTCGGCGAAATCGGACAATATGCCAAATATCTGCGGCACGTTCACATATCCGAGGGCGACCGCGCAGTTCCCGGCACGTCTGGCGGCGGATATCTCGAAGCGGTCGCCGACCAGCTTCATGCGGCGGGCTATACCGGCGGCGTGAGCTGCGAATGTTCGTATCGCGATTTCCCCTCAGACGCTCCGGAGATATGTAAATTTATGAAAAAAACGTTTGTCGGACGCTTTTTATGAACTGTATAACGCAATTTTTGATATAAAAGAGGAAAAATATGAATATTACGCTGAAAACGCGCCGCGCCCTGTACGGCGAACCGATATTCGCCGCCTGTGAAGCTCCGGACGGCGTATGCGGCGCGGCGGCGGCTGACGGCAGAATATTTCCGGCGCAGAATACCCGCGGCGGGGTGATAATTATCGCTTCGCTGCCGGCTGAAAGCGAAACGGAGCTTACACTGTCCTGCCGTCCGGCGGGCAGCGCCGCGCAGATCGTGACGCACGGCACGTCGCTCGATATTATGCTCGGCGGCAAACGTTTTTCGTCGTATGTATGGGACGAGCGCTTCGCCAAACCCTATTTCGGCGCGGTCATGACGGAGTCTGGCGACAGCTTCACGCGGCTCGATTTTGAAACTCCGGAGCATCCGCATCACCGTTCGGTGTTCCTCGGCGTAGGAGACGTGACGCTTGCCGGATCTGACGCGAAAAACGTCGATTTCTGGAACGAGCCGGAGAACCGCGGCGTTCAGCGCCAACGATCTGTCGGCGGTTTTGAAGCCGGACAAGCGTTCGCGCGTTTTCGCGCCGAAAATGTATGGCGCAGCGCGTCGGGCATCGCTATGCTCGACGAAAGCCGGACGTTCACAGTCTACAATCAGAGCGCCGGCTGCCGTTATGTCGATATCGATTTCACATTTACGGCGTCCTACGGCGAGGTTGTATTCGGTGCGACAAAGGAAGCCGGACCGCTCGGCATACGCGTAAACGACGCGCTGCGCGCCGACCGGGGAGGGCATATGACAAACTCCTACGGCGCTTCAGGCGAGAGCGAATGCTGGGGACGTCCGGCGCATTGGTGCGATTACAGCGGAACGCTCGGCGGACGCGAGGCAGGCATTACGGTGTTCGACAATCCGCAAAACGAGCGTTATCCGACGACGTGGCACATACGCGATTACGGACTTTTCGCGGCGAACAATCTGTATTTTCGCGGCGGACTCACCATCGCGCAGGGAAATGAGCTGAACTACCGCTACCGCATTATTTTCCGCGAGGGAAAAATGGAAAACATCACCGACCGTTTTATAAATTATATCGGCGGCTGACGATAAAAGCATTTTCATCGGCATTTGCCGGAAATATGCGTTCACATGAAAGGATATTTAATAACATGAAGGTAATTTTAACACAGGATGTAAAAAGTCAGGGCAAAAAGGGACAGATGATCAACGTTTCGGACGGCTATGCCCGCAACTATCTCTTTCCGAGATCACTCGCGGTCGAAGCCGACGCAAAGGCGATGAACGAGCTTAAAAACCGCGAAGCCGCCGAGAAGCGCAAGGCGGAGCTTGACCGCGCCGCCGCTCTTGAAACCAAGGCGAAGCTCGAAGCGCTCATAGTCAAGATCGCGATCACCTCCGGCGCTGACGGACGGCTCTACGGCTCGGTCACCTCAAAGGATATCGCCGAGGAAATGCTGAAGCAGCACGGAGTAGAGATCGACCGCCGCAAGCTGATGATAAACGATCCCATCAAAGCGTACGGCAGCTATCAGATCGAAATGCGTATCTATCCCGAGATCACCGGCAAGGTGAATGTCGTGGTCTGTGAAGCGAAATAAAGGATAAAAGACATGGATAAGCCGGCAAAGACAGCCGAGTTCGGGCGTCGTCTGCCATTTTCGCTCGAAGCCGAGCAGTCTGTACTCGGCTCGGTGCTCATAGATCCAGAGCGATTTCCGTCGGTGGCGACAATGCTCTCCGCAGATGATTTTTATCTGGGCGAGCACAAGGCGATATACGAGGCGATGCAGCAGCTTTTTCTCAAAAGCCGCACCATCGACCTCGTCACCCTCATCGATATGCTTGTCACGGGCGGAACCTATACCGACGAGGAATCGAAAAATTACATCAAAACCATAGCCGAGATAGTGCCGAGCGCCGCGAATATTCTCGATTACGCGAAAATCGTTCACGATAAAAGCACGCTGCGAAAGCTCATTGACGCCTGCTCCGCAATATCCGAGGACGCGTATTCCGAAGCCGACGAAGCGCAGAGCATCGTCAACCGCGCCGAGCAGATGATATTCGAGATCGCACAGGGGCGCGAGCAGAAGAATTTTGCGCACATTCGCGAGGTCATCGTATCGGTGTACGATCAGCTCAAGGCGCTCAACGACGATCCCGACAGCGTTATCGGCGCGCGCACAGGCTTTTCGGAGCTTGACAGCGTGCTCGTCGGAATGGCGCCCAGTGATCTTATTCTCGTCGGCGCACGACCCGGCATGGGCAAGACGAGTTTTGTGCTGAATATTGCGACCAAATGTGCGCTCAATTACAAAAAAACGGTGTGCGTGTTCTCTCTCGAAATGTCAAAGGAGCAGCTCGTCACGCGAATGCTCTCGAGCGAGGGCATGATCGACAGCCACGCGATGCGCACCGGACATCTCGATGGCAAGCAGTGGGACAGCCTCGCCAACGTCGCCGCCAATCTCTCCGAATGTGAGATTTTAATCGATGATACGACCGGCATAACCATCACCGGAATGAAGGCGAAGCTGCGCCGCGTCAAAAATCTCGGTCTTGTCGTAATCGACTATTTACAGCTCATGCAGAGCGACCGCCGCATTGACAACCGCGTGCAGGAGGTATCTGATATATCGCGAAACCTCAAGCTGCTCGCCAAGGAGCTGAAGGTTCCGGTCATATGCTGCGCCCAGCTTTCGCGTGCGAACGAACAGCGTACTGATAAAAAACCGATGCTTTCAGATTTGCGAGATTCGGGCGCTATCGAGCAGGACGCCGACGTCGTTATGTTCCTGTATCGTCCGGAATATTACAAGGAGGGCGAGGGCGACGAGCAGAATTTTGCCGAGGTCATAATCGCAAAAAACCGTCACGGCTCGACCGGCTCTGTCAAAATGGGCTGGATGGGACAGTATACGAAATTCATCTCCGCCGCGCCCGACAATATGCCGCCTGCTCCGTAACGCGGGCGGGAGAGACGGGAGACGGGGGTACGTTGGGGGCGGAGGGCCGCCCCCAAACCCCTGCCGAGCATGGAGGATATATTTATTATTGTATATGGCGGCTTGTTAATTTAGATAATTGTTTGGTATGATATAGAAAATGGAGAAATACTGATGGAATGGGACGAACTTGAAGCCGAATGCAGCGCCTGCCGCAAATGTGCGCTCGGCGCGACGAGGACAAACAATGTGTTCGGCACAGGCTCACGCGGCGCGAAGCTGATGTTTATCGGCGAAGCGCCTGGTGAAACGGAGGATCAGACCGGACAGCCGTTTGTCGGCCGTGCCGGAAAGCTGCTCGATAAATATTTTGAAGCCGTCGGTATCGACCGCGATGAGGTATTTATCGCGAATATACTGAAATGCCGTCCTCCGCAGAACCGTGATCCGCTGCCCGAGGAGGAGGATATGTGCATCGAATGGCTGCGCCGTCAGGTGAAGCTGATCGATCCGCCGCTCATCGTCTGTCTTGGCAGAATCGCTGCTCAGCGGCTTATAAAGCCGGATTTTAAGATAACGGGCGAGCACGGCGTATGGTTTGAGCGCGGGCGCGTTTCGATGTGCGCCGTTTATCATCCGTCCTATCTTCTGCGCGGAAATATCGCGGCAAAGGAAGCCATGCTCGGCGATATGAAGGAAATTAAGCGCCGGCTGGACGCTGAATATGCGAAAGCGCAGGGCGGCTCTTATTGATGTTTAAATTTGATATGACAGTGCTGCTGAGCGCCGTCGCGACAATGTTTTTGCTGCTTGCAGCGGGCTTTATCGCCCGAAAAGCGGGCATTATCGACGACAAGCTGTCAAAAGGGCTTTCAAATCTGATAATCTGCGTCGGTCAGCCGTTTATGATTGTCGACGCGGTGGTGTCGATGAAATATACGCCGGAGAATTTCAAAACCGGAATGTTCATTTTGCTGCTCGGCACAATTATCCACGCAGTGACGGCGGCGATCGCGCTCGGCTCCACATTTTTCATCAAAAATATCGATGAGCGCAGCATAACCGAATTCGGACTGTTGTTTTCAAACTGCGGATTCATGGGATTTCCGATACTACGTTCGATGTTCGGCGATATCGGCGTATTCTGGGGTTCGTTTTACATAATCGTGTTCAATATAGTTACATGGACATACGGTATGTATATACTGCACAGAGCGCGTCCGGAAATAAAAATGAATTTCGTCAAAATGATATTTAATTATGGTACGACTCCGTGCATTATCGGATTGCTGCTGTTCATTGCGCGAATAAATCTTCCGGATTTTGTATCCGGCGCGGTGAGCTATCTGGGTTCGCTCTGCACGCCGATTTCAATGCTCGTTATCGGAGGGCTGCTCGCGACCATTCCCGTCAAAAAGCTGTTTGCAAGTCCCAAGGTGTATTACAGCTGCGCAA
>JBAXZA010000030.1:0-10546 GCA_041670545.1 Eubacteriales bacterium
ACAAAGTATAGATGAATTTGTTTGTACCGCACCATTTCTCTCGCGTATAGTGATGTGGTTTTCGCGAACTTGCGCCGCCTAATCAGGGTCCCTTCCCTGAATCGGCAGCTAGTTTTTTAGGCTGATAATAATTTCGTCGAACTCACGTAATTCAGCGTCCTCGGCTGCTCCCGCCGCGCTGATTGACCTCTTTCAAGACGCCGTGTACCTCGTTCCTCCCGCTTCCACCGCGAAGGTCTGGGCGAAGATGAGGGCGGCGCGTTTGACCTCGGTGAGAGTCGAAGCGGCGGAGCCTATTTCGACGAGCAGAGCGCCCGCGCTGTACTGCTGATTAAAGCTTGCGCCGCGCAGATTGATCGGACGCGCGATATTGCTGTACGAGCCGTTGAGCGCCCGCTGAAGGGTACACGCCAGCGCGAGATTCTCCCGCCACCGGGTATGCTCCGCGCCCTTATAATCCGTGCCGACGACGAACATTATCTGCGCCGTGCGCTCGCCGTTCACCTCGGTCGTGGGATCGATGAGCGCGCCGGACGAGGTTTCGATAGCGTCGCGGTGAACATCGAGGACATAGCGGATCGACGGATAGCGTGTGAGATATTCCTCAACCGTTTCGAGCGAACGTTCATAAGAATGAAGATATGATTCGGCGTCGTGCATTATTTCACAATGAAGCGTCGGAATTCCGCTCAGATTGAGCATATCGGATATGACCGCACCCGCCGCGACGACGTTTTTTGTGATATCCTGCGAGCGGGGCGGGGAATAATTTGCCGGAAATCCCTCGACGCCCTCATCGGTGAACGCTTCCGTACCATGCGTATGAATGATGAGGACAAGCGGCGCGATATCGCCGCCGCTCTCGGACTCCGATTTTTTTGCGGCGGTCGCCGACGCAACCGCGAGTGTCGGATAGGACCGCGCCGCAAGCTGCGTATAGGAGTCGGCGAGGGCGTAAAGATCAGGCTCATAGGGCGTTTCATTTGACAGCAGCAGCTCGCCGGGAGTTTTTATGCGCGACATATCGAGCCGCGCGATGGGGAGCAGCTCTAATGAGGTGCCGTCGGCGCTCTCCTCACAGCCGTCGCAGGCGATATCCGGCGAGGTGAGGGCGAGAGAGGACACGAGTGCCGGCGTGCGGTACATTCCGCGAACGCACAGCGCTTCGTTTAGGCTGTTAAGCGCACTTTTTACTGCGAAATGCAAAAAGAGCGCCGCCGAAACGGCGCATAAAAGCGTCAGTGCGAGATAAACGCGCGTACCGAACACAATGTAATCCCGCCCCGAAATATCTGTTCTCCGAAACGGCGCTCTGCGATGCTTTTTCATCGTCATACCTCCCCGCGCGGCTGTAGTATTAAGGCGGCTCGTATCGTCCGGTTTACATTAATGTTTACATATAACGGTAAATATATAATATGAAAACAAAAATGCAAAGTATGAGCCGCCGCCTTAATATTTAACGTGAGTTCGACGATAAAGAAACAGGTACGCGCTTTCTGAAGAAAGCTGTGCAAAGACTTTAAAAAGGGTAAACTATAATAAAATCACCTTTGTTTTAAGGCTTTTGCCAGGCTTTTTGCAAAAAGCCGCGTACCCCTGCGCTACCATCGAACTCACGTTATTTATATTCGGCGGTGCGTGAATTTATGACCGTTTTAGGAAACCTCTGATTAATTCGCCGGCGCGTTGAAATCAAGGGCGTTTAGCCCTTGTATTTCAACATTTGCGCCGACGAATTACACATTATTCAGATGTTCCTTAGTAAAGCTGACGCGCGGCGGGGCGCAATATCAGTTTACGGGCTGCTTTTCCATCGCCTTGTTTATCGCTTCGGCGATTATATCGGCGAGCGTTTCGATCTGTTCGTCGATATCCTTTGGCGAAACGAAATAGCTGCGTCCGGTTTCGAGAACCTTTTCAAGCTCGGGCGAAATGTCGTTCTGACCGGCGGTTTCAAGCGCGTCGTACACAATTGTCGAGGAATCGACCACCGTCGGAACTCCTATCGCTATGACCGGTATGCCGAGCGTATCGCGGCTGAGCGCGGCGCGGCGGTTGCCGACTCCCGCACCGGGCGATATTCCGGCATCCGAAAGCTGTACCGTGCGCATCAGGCGGTCGGAGGAACGCGCGGCTAAGGCGTCGATGGCGATGAGCGCCGTCGGACGGACGTTTTCCACTGCGCCGGAGAGCGTTTCGGCGGTTTCTATACCCGTCCGCGCCAGCACTCCCGGCTCGAGTGCGCAGACACATTCGCGTCCGAGCGAGGAAAACAGCTTCTCTGAAAGGTGCTTGAAGTGGCGTGTGACGCTTATCGAATCGATGCAGAGAGGCCCGAGCGCGTCGGGAGTCATCTCCCGGTTGCCAAGTCCCGCCGCCATCACGCAGCCTCGCGCGTCCCCGACAAGCGTCCTCACTGCGGCGGCACATTCGTCGATCAGCGCCGAGCGCACATCGTCGGACGCGGTCAGCATATTAGGAAAGCCGAGGGTGACATAGCGTCCGACACTCTTGCCGGTCGCACGCTCGCCCTCGCCGTCGCGAACGTCAAGCTCCGCGACGCTCACCTCGCCGCGTACGCGCTCGCAGTAGTCGTAGCCGACGCGTTTCTCCGCCGGTCTTGCCGCCGCTTCCGCTCCCGCTTCGCAGGCGAGATCGGTGCGGATGTAATCGTTTTTCATATTTATTTATCTCCGTATAAAAAATACCGCCGCCGCGATCTGTGCGTCCGGCTGTGATATTATTGCCGCGCTCCAGTCTGTATAAACACCGCGCGGTAATTCTATCTGCGGCGGAAATCCGGCGTGTTTGAGATACATTCAATAATCTGTGCCGAATTGCGTAAAATATATATTGTTTGAACATTTTTATTCCAAAGCGTGAATTTGATATTTCGCAATTTGAACCAAATTATTGTGAAAACTGCATAAAAGCAGAGTTTTGAATTGTGCAGGTATCTAAATTGTAAAAATGCGTGAAATTCGCCATTGATTATATTTAGAAATGATGATATAATGTACAGGAAAGCTATTACTGCCGTCTGTCCGAATGTGAGAGCGCGGGCGAACGGCCGGAGCGCGCTTTTGTGTCCGGAGCGAGCCGGATAGCCCGCTCACTATCCCGGAGTTGGCGCGACAGCCGCTTCATATGAGAAAACCGCGCGCGCCATATGCGCGGGCGGACGCATACCTTTGTTTTCAAACCGAAATTTTCATAAATCTGAGGAGGAGTTAACCAAATGAAAAGAACTCTGTGCCTGTTATTGTGTCTGGTCATGACCGCGCTTACCTTCGCAAGCTGCGGTGCGACTGACGATAACGATAAAGGCGCCATAATTCCCTGCTATTTTTCAAACGAGATAACGAATTTTGACCCCGCTTACGCGCTTCACGATGAGGCGGGAACCAAAATACTCGGTCTTATCTACGAGGGACTTGTCCGCATGGACGAAAAGGGCAAGGTGCAGAAGGCACTTGCCAAGAGCTGGAAGTACACCTCCAACCCCGACGATAATTATTATATGCTCGAGATTGAGCTGAAAACCACCTGCTGGAGCGACGGACGCCAGGTCAGCGCGGACGATTTCGTCTACGCGTGGAAGCGTCTGCTCGAGCCTGAATATTCGTCAGAAGCCGCTTCGCTGCTTTATGAGATCAAGAACGCCCGCGCCGTCAAGAACGGCGATATGTCCATCGACGATCTCGGACTTTACGCAGCGGATACAACTGTTCTTCAGATCGAGTTTGAAACGGATATAGATTATGAGCTGTTCATCGAAAGATGTGCATCGATCGCGCTTGTTCCGCTCCGCGAGGATACCGTGGTCAAGCTCGTCGACTGGGCTTCCAACAGCGCTACGATGTGCACAAACGGCCCATACAATATAAAGAGCTATAAGGCGGGCGACTCGCTCGAGCTTGAGCGCAGCGTTTACTATTACCGCGATATCGATAACGACGCCCTCACAAAATACGTTCTTCCTTATCGTTTTATGGTTGACTTCTCTATGGACGCCGAGGCTCAGCTCGCGGCGTACGAAGCCGGTACTATATTCTACGACAGCGATCTGCCGCTCGCATCCCGCGCCGCTTATGCGGACAAGGTTGAGCTTGCCGATACTCTGTCCACACATACCTATGTTTTCAATACCGCAAAGGCTCCCTTTGACAAGGCTGAGGTTCGCCGCGCGCTTTCGCTCGCTCTCGACCGCGACGCCATCGTCAATATAGTCACCTATGCGACCGCTGCCGGCGGCTTCATACCCACTGCAGCGTTCGATACCAAGTCCGGCACCTCCTTCCGCGACGCCGGCGGTTCGCTCATCGCTTCTTCCGCCGATGTTTCCGCCGCGAAGAGCCTTCTTTCCACCGCCGGAGTTTCCAGCGGCAGCTTCACGCTTACCATCCGTGCAAATCAGGTAGACCGTGCGGTCGCGGAATACTGCGTCGGCGTTTGGGAGCAGCTCGGCTTCAAGGTCGATATCAAGGAGCTTGGAAGCGAATATTATCTTGAAAACGATTACGATCAGTGGGCTGATCTCTTTGAAAACGCATACCGCGCGGGCGACTTCGACGTCATCGCGATAGATCAGTATTCGTCCACCGACGCGTTCTCCGTCCTCTCGTCCTACGCCGTTCCGTTCTCGGGCAGCGCTATGGACCTTGCCGGACGCGATTATTCGCAGGTTCCTCATGTCGGCGGCTTCTCTGACTCCGCTTATGACGCCAAGCTCGAGGAAGCATACGCCGAGAAGGACAGAGCCGCGCGCGCGACCATCCTTCACGACGCTGAAAAGCTCCTCGTCGAGTCTATGCCCGCTATCCCGCTCTTTGAGTACAAGGACGCTTATGTCGCAAGCAAGGAGCTTTCCGGAATCAAGAATACCTACGAAGGCTATAAGGATTTCAGAAAGACCAAGCTTAAAGATTATCAGAAGTACCTCGAGTCCGAAACCGAAGCGGCTGTGACTGAAGAGACGACTGCCGGTTAAGCAATAACACGGCTTTTAGCTGTGAATGTAATATTATATCGTTAAGGCGTCGCGAAACGATTTATATTGTGATGCAATGCTTTAATAACGATCGGCGTGACCGGACGGACAGCTAATCCTGTCCGTCCGGAATCGTTGTTTTATGGGTATTTCCGACCGAAACCGAGCTTGTAATACGGCTTTACCCGTGGCTTTCAAAAACGTCGGCGAGATGTGCCAAATAACCGTTGTTTTGGAAGCCGCCTACGAAATAAAACGGAGGAGAACGCTTGCAGGGACAGATAAAAGATAAAAATAACATAAAAATATTCATATTATATCTCATGCGCGAGATAGATTATCCGCTCGAATACGGCGATATTCACGATATCGTCGTTCAGGACGGCTTTGTGAATTCGTTTGATTTCTCCGACTGCTTCCGGGAGCTGCTCGACGCTGGAAATGTCGCCGAAAAACGCGACGGAGAAACGCAGTATTACGTCATAACGCCGCACGGAGAGCACGTCGCCGAGTACCTGTCGTCCGGAATACTGCGTCAGGTCAGGGAACGCTCGCTCCGCAGCGCGATGCGTTATCTTTCGTTCAAAAGCCGAGGCGCGACCCTTTCCTGTGAAATAAAGGCTCGTGAGGATGGGAAATACGATTATCACTGCGAGATCTGCGAGCGCGGCGAAGCGATAATGTCGCTTTCAATGACGGTTGAAACGCTAAAACAGGCGGAGCGCATGAAGTATAATTTTGACGGAAACGCCGAGGAAATCTACCGCAGGATACGCGCGACTCTCGCGGACAGCGGCGGATTTTAAGCATATTAACATAAATGAATGAAGTGTAAATATTCTGCGAGCCAAATTCTGCGCGTTTCCCGCGATCTCGAGACTGCATATACCATATATATACATATCACGGCTGTAAAACTGTGCATAACTAATGAAAAAGCGTCCACAATATAGTACATATCTATGTGAGATATAGAACGTTGCGGGAAATATTGCTGAAAATTTGAATAGAAATACGTTCGATTTATTGGTGAAAACGCAGAAGTGCGCATCAAGCGGCAAAAATATTGTGATTTTCCTCTTGACAATATTGAAATTGATGTTATAATATAATCAGTACCCGAAGCATACCATAAGTATGTACGCGGCACGCGGCCGGACGGCTGTGATGAAGCGGCATCGGGTTTCCGCTCTACGGAGGATGATTTTGGCGCAGACCGATTACATTGCGGACAGCGCTGCAGACACTGCGCAGACAGATTACAGCGTGGACAGCTTTGCAGCCGCCGCTGATAAATATCAGCCGTTGATCGAATCCATGGCGGAGCAGTACTACCTTACCGTTAAGCATTACGCCGACGGCGCTGATCTTGACGATTTTCGTCAGGAAGCGTCCATAGCGCTCATGCGGGCGGTGGAGACCTACGATCCCGGCAAGGGAGTTTCATTCGGACTTTACGCAAAGATCTGCATCAAAAACCGCATGATATCCATACTGCGGAGAATAAAGCGGACGGCGGCGATCGCCGCATGGACTCCGCTGACGAATAACAGCGACAGCTCCTGCGAAATCACGGAAGCACAAAAACCGGATATGAGCACGGCGGGTATCCCGCACAGGCTTTATGGGGATCCGGAGCTTCATGTGATCGAAGCGGAAAACTATAAACATCTGAAAGACATTATTGACAGCGCTCTGAACGAGCGCGAAAAGAGGGTACTTGATTTGTATGTGGGCGGCGCCTTGTATAAAGAAATTGCCGAAAGACTCAATGTCAGCGAAAAATCTGTTGATAACGCGGTATACCGGATCAAAGCTAAGCTGCGGAAACGCGTTTCCGGAAAACCCGAATAAACGGTGATCCGAAACGCTGTATCGTAATACGGCTAAGCCGTATGCGGTAATGGCATAGCGGATGTTTAATTTATTTCAAATTTCGCGGAAAATCATTCCGTGAATATATATGCCCGAGTAGCTTAATTTCAGAGCGTTGTTAACAAAGGTGACGGTGGCAGTCCGTCTTGGGGCAAAATCTTAACCAACATCAAAGCGAGGTAAAAAAACAATGTATCAGGACAGAACATTAAAGTGCAAGGATTGCGGCAAGGACTTCATATTCACCGCAGGTGAGCAGGAGTTTTACGCAGAGAGAGGCTTCCAGAACGAGCCTCAGAGATGCAAGGCATGCCGTGACGCACGCAAGAACGCCGGCAAGCCCCAGAGAGAGCTCTACACGACCGTCTGCGCTAACTGCGGCAAGGAAGCTAAGGTTCCTTTCCAGCCTTCTAACGACAGACCCGTTTATTGCAGCGAGTGCTATGCTGCAATGAAGCAGAACTAAGCTAACCCGTAAGGACAAGCCTGTTCGCGCTTTAATTTAGAAGCATAAACAGCGGCGCACGCAAGTGCGCCGTTTTCTTTTTTCCGCGCAAATATGTTATAAACCGCACGGTAGTCGAAAAACGGTTGAAATTGAACTTTCGCACCTGATTTTGTGTCCGCAAAGACCGAATAATATCGCCAAAGCGTTAATTTTTCATTAACCGACTGTACAAATGAAAAATAATATGTTATAATGTAAGATGAAATAATGCAGATAAATAAGTGATGGAGATATATAATGGAAAATTCCAAACGCGGCAATAACAACCATGCAAACGGCGGATACCAGCGCTCCGGCGACGGTGCAAAAAGACCGGGACAATATTCCGCCGCCGATAAAAACGGCGCAAAGCCTTACTCGAAGCCGACGGGACGCGGCGCATATCAGCAGAACGGCGCAAAGCCTTACACAAAGACCGGAAGCTCCGCGCCAAGATCCTATTCGAAACCGTATGCAAAGACGGATGAAAAGCGTTATAACGCTGGCGCAGCCGACACCGCCGGAGCTGAGGCTTCGGCTGCATATGCGATAGTGGGACGCAACGCCGTACTCGAGCTGCTCAAGAGCGGCCGCGATATCGATAAGATATTCGTACAGAAAACCGCCGACCGCGAAGCACAAGGCGGGACAAGCGGTTCGCTGCCGCTCATTGTAGGCGAAGCGAGAGGACGTGCCATCCCGGTTATCGAAGTGGAAAAGCAGAAGCTCGACGAGCTTTCTGAAGGCGTACCGCATCAGGGCGTCGCGGCGCTCGCTCCCGAACGCGACTACAATACGCTCGACGATATTATGACGAGCGCGTCGCAGCGCGGCGAAAAGCCGGTCGTGGTCATCGCGGACGGAATAGAGGATCCGCACAATCTCGGCGCTATAATCCGCGTCGCCGAAGGCTCGGGCGCACACGGCGTTATAATACCCAAGCGCCGCTCGTCGCCTATGACGCAGGTCGTTTCAAAAGCATCGGCGGGAGCCGTCGAGTATATGAACATCGTCAAGGTTCCGAATCTCGCGCAGACCGTCCGGACACTCAAGGAGCTGGGATTCTGGATATTCGCGGCGGAAGCCGGCGGAACAGATTATGACAAGTGCGATTTCGACTGCCCGTGCGCGATCATACTCGGCAGCGAGGGCGAGGGCGTTTCGCGCCTGCTCCGCGAACAGTGCGATTACACCGTTTCGATCCCCATGAAGGGCAAGGTCAACTCGCTCAACGTTTCGACCGCGGCGTCGGTCATACTTTACGAGATCGTCCGTCAGCGCGCCGCGAAGAATTAAACGGCGCGAAGCTGTTAAGACGGTGTTTTCGGCGGATTGATCAAGCGCCGCACGTCATTTTAACTCACATCGCGGCATTGCTTTTAGCTTGTTCGTAAAAAACGGCGCGGACCGTCAGATCGTATAAAACAACTCCACATTTTTTGTATTATACCGAAAAATATGAAATGAAATCGGACATATGGTTTTATTTTGTGATTTTCATTTTACGGCCAAGATATGAAAAGCCGGATGATACCGTCCGAAAAGTCACCGATAATCCTTTACGAAAGGAATGAAGCCGTTTGCAAGACAACAGAAATAATTCCGATAAGTACAGCGGAGATACGGGAGCCGCCGAGCTGCTCGCCAAGCTGAAGAAAAATATAGCGGAAACGGGAGGTCAGCCCGCCAAAAGCGGGAGCGCGGCCGCCGTTTCCAATAATGAAAAATCCCCCGCGCCGGAGAATGAACGCCTGCCCGAGCAGAGCGCCCAGACGGACGGAGAGCGCCCGGACGGCATTACGCGCGGAGAGCTGAAATCAGACGTTTCAGATGCGGAGGATATCAAGGCGAAGCTCGCGCGTCAGCTTAAACGCGATCTCGACGAAAATGCCGAGCTTATCGCACAGCTTAAAAGTGAACAAAAATCTGGCGCGGATTCCGTAGTTTTGACGGAGAATAATGCTCCGGCGAATGATAACGCCGAAGGTGTGAAAATCTCCGCCGCGCCGGCAAAACCCGCGAAAACAGACGCGCCGCAGGACGATAAGCTTCCTTCGGCGTCTAAAGGCGAGCCTTTGACTGAAGAAGCCGCAGCACCGGCGGAAAAATCCTCCGCCGAGGTCAAGACGGCGGGAGCGGCGATAGGCGGCGCGCACGAAAGCGCCATCGATCCGCGCAGCGCGGTTTATCACTTTAAAACAATGTCCAAGGCTGAATATAAGGCGGAACGCGCCGCGTCGCCAAAGCTGCGTCAGCTTCCGCTTGACCGTTATAAGGGCATGGACGGCGCGGACAATGCAAACGCGTCCGGCGGCGCTCAGACGTCCGACAAAACGCAGGTGATCGATAAAATACGGCCGGCTGCAAAAGCCGCCGCACCCGCCGCGGACATTGGCGCCGCGCCTGCCGCAACGGTTTCGGCGCTCGAGGAAAAGCTCAACCGAAAAAAGCGGGACGATATCACAACAAGAATAAAGGACGCCGAGGAATACGCCAAAAAGCTTGACGCCGGCAAAAAGAACGAAAAGAGCGGGGCGAACGGCAAATCGGACGACGAGCTTGACGACACCGACGTCAATCTGATGATAGCCTTCGGCATGGACAAAGAGCTGAAGGAGCGGATCGGCGAGGACAAGGCGAGCGAGATCGAAGCCGATATTGATAAAAAAACTGACAGCATTGAGGACAAGGTGCTGGAGGGCGGCGTCGCGCGCGAGGAAAAGAAACGCTTTGAATTCACCTCAAACGCTCAGGCAAAAAAGATATTCACCGGCTACAAACGCGTTTATCACGGTCTTTTATGGCGCATCGCAGCGTGCGTGGCGCTCATTATTCTCACATTTTTCTATGAGAATATATCGGTATTCGGCGGACATCTGCCGACGCCGATCGACGCGCAGATTTATCCGGTCGTTCATGTGCTGATCGGACTTCAGATGCTTGTACTTTCCGGCGCGCTCATCTATAAACCGCTTTACAACGGTATGCTGTCGCTGTTCAGATTAAAACCCGCGCCCGAAAGCATTACCTTTGTGCTGATGCTGTTCACCTTTTTGTATCATATAGCGCTGTGCTTTATGCACATATCCGGCGGACCGGTATTGTACAATTTCCCGATATCGGTCGCGGTGCTCATGACGCTTATCTGCGAATTTATGAACCTTCGCCGCGAGATATACAGCTTCAACATC
>JBAXZA010000031.1:0-10482 GCA_041670545.1 Eubacteriales bacterium
ATATCCGCGATTACGATATCGCGTCGCTCTATTCGGTATTTGGCATAATATTCCAAGATTTCGGGAAATACGCCGTATCGGTGCGCGAAAATATCGCATTCGGCGAATATTCAAAGCAGATCGCCGAGGAGAACATCAGAGAGGCGGCGCGCGAAAGCGACAGCGACACCTTCATCTCGAAGCTGCCCGGCGGCTATGACACTCCGCTCATGCGCTATTTTGAGGAGGACGGAATCGAGCTGTCGATTGGTCAGTGGCAGAAGCTGTCGGTCGCCCGCGCGTTTTACAGCGACTCGGACATTATCATTCTCGACGAACCGACCGCTTCGCTCGACGCCATCGCCGAGCAGGAAATATTCAATCAGTTCGACCGTCTGCGCGGCGATAAAATGACGGTTTTCGTATCGCACCGCCTGTCGAGCGCGACGGTGGCGAGCAAGATCGTCGTTCTCGAATACGGCGAGGTCATCGAACAGGGTACGCACGCGTCCCTCATGGCTCAGCGGGGTCAGTATTATAAGCTGTTTACGACGCAGGCACAGCGTTATATCACACCGGAAGCTGGCATGACTGTCAACGGCGGCGAAAATCCTCCGGACGATATACCGCCGAGAGACGACAGACCGAACAAATAACATTTACGAGATAAAAGAACGCCCGCCGGCGCTCTTTTTTTTGCCTTGACAAAACGTTGGGTATGCGTTATAATCTATCTGAAATATAAAAAGCGAGGTCGATATAATGCCAAATAACAAAAAGCCGAACGTGCTAATGATCATTTCCGACGACCACGGCTTCTGGGCGATGGGCTGCGCGGGCAACCGCGAGGTTAAAACTCCGAACCTTGACCGCATCGCGGCAATGGGAATCCGTTTTACGGATTTTTACTGCGCATCGCCTGTATGCTCACCGGCGCGTGCGTCCATCTTTACCGGGGAAATTCCGTCGCGACACGGTATTCACGACTGGCTCTCGCGCGGTTATGTCGACTCGGATATACTCTCCGACGAGTTGAAAAAGGCGTTTGACGATCCGAACGCTCCGTGGGAATATTCATGGCCGCGCTCGCAGCTCAAGGACGACCGCGCCATACGCTTCCTCGACGGTCACGATACCTTCACGGCGCATCTGGCGGACGCCGGATACGAATGCGCGCTCTCCGGCAAATGGCATCTGGGAGGCAGCGCGACGCCTCAGGCGGGCTTTACATATTGGAAAACCATCGCGATGGGCGGAGAAAACTACTATTATCCGGTCATGCTCGAGGACGGCATCATGCAGCTCAAGCACGGTGAGTATGTCACCGACCTTATCACCGACAACGCGCTTTCCTACCTCGACATACGCGACCAAAACCGTCCGTTCTGCCTGACGGTCGCCTATACCGCACCGCACGCGCCGTGGGCGGAGAGCCATCATCCGAAAAAATACATAGATATGTACCGCGATTGCCCATTTGACAGCGTTCCGCATGAAACAGCGCACAAATACGGCGATATGCGCGGTATGAGCGGCGAGAAGTACGAAAATACCTCGCGCGAATACCTCACCGGCTACTACGCCGCCATCACCGCGATGGACGACAATATCGGTCGCATTTTAGACCGGCTTGAGTCAGACGGCACACTTGACGATACGCTTATAATCTTCACCGGCGACAACGGAATGTGCATGGGGCATCACGGTATCTTCGGCAAGGGCAACGGCACCTTCCCTGTCAATATGTACGACGAATCGGTCAAGGTTCCGGTACTTTGGGCGCATAAAAATGGCTTTGAAGGCGGGCGGGTGAGCGGCGCGGTGCTCTCACATCTCGATATTTTTCCGACTTTGCTCGACTATCTCGGCATACCGTTTGAAAAACCCGCGGAAATGCCCGGCGAGAGCTTCAAAAAGGTGCTTTGCGGCGGCGCTCCCGCCATACGCGACGTCGTAGCTTACGACGAATACGGCCCGGCGCGCATGATACGGCGCGGAAAATACAAATATGTCCACCGTTATGACGCGTTTGAGCAGAAATTCCCCTGCGAGCTTTACGATATGGAAGCCGATCCCGGCGAGCGCGAAAATCTCATCGACAGCGCCGATCCGGACATCATCGCGGTGCGCGAGGGACTGCGTCAGCGGCTTTTCGAATGGTTTGACCGCTATTCATCGGCTCAGAACGACGGCGCGTATCAGCGCGTATGCGGAATCGGTCAGCTCGGACGCGTTGGCAACGGCACGATCGAAAATGTATTCCGTCAAAAATAATTTTAATTCTTAATCCGAAAGGAATCTTATATTATGGATAAAAAAATTATAAACGTTACCGTTTGGAACGAATACCGTCACGAAAAATGCGATGAAAACGTCCGCAAAATCTATCCGGACGGAATTCATAACGCAATCAAGGCGTATCTTGACACGGTGGACGGTCTGAACGTCCGCACCGCCACCCTTGACGAGCCGGAGCACGGTCTTACCGACGATGTGCTGAACAGCACCGACGTTCTGCTCTGGTGGGGACATATGGCTCACGGCGAGGTTTCGGACGAGATTGTGAATAAGGTTTTCAACCGCGTTCAGGACGGTATGGGACTCATCGTCCTCCATTCCGGTCACGCCTCAAAGATATTCCAGAAGCTCTGCGGCACACATTCTGACCGCCTGAAATGGCGTGAGGACGGCGACAAGGAACGCTTATGGGTCGTAGATCCGTCGCATCCGATCGTTCAGGGCATCGGCGAATACATCGAGCTTGAGCATGAGGAGGTTTACGGCGAGGTTTTCGAGGTCGCAAAGCCCGACGAGGTCGTGTTCATCTCATGGTTTGAGGGCGGCGAGGTTTTCCGCAGCGGTCTGACCTACAAGCGCGGCAGCGGCAAAATATTCTATTTCCGTCCCGGTCACGAATCCGTTCCTTCCTATAAGAACGAAAAGGTTCTCAAGGTCATCGAAAACGCGATATTCTGGGCAGCTCCCGACGTTTATCCGCAGTTCACCACCGGCTATGTCCGTCCTCTCGAAAAGGTCGGCGGCCGCGAGGTCAAGTGAGCATATCAGATTAGAAATAACAAAAAAGCAACGCACTTTTTACAGGAATAGCTGTGCAAACGGCTTTTAAACTGAAATAGATTTATTTTTTAATTAAGGTTTTTGCAAAAAGCCGCGTACTCAATGTTTTATCATCCAACTTATAAATAAAAAAATCCGGCATAATAATGTCGGATTTTTTTGTATATTTATACGTTTTATTGTATGTTTTTAATCAGCTTGGCATAATAGAAGCCATCGCAGCCGTCTGAATCGGGGAAAAAGGTTTTTTCTTCGGACAATGTAAACTGCGGGCAGCGTTCGAGCAGCGCTCGGACATTCGCTTCATTTTCTGTGTTGTTGAGAGTGCAGGTCGAATAAAGCAATATTCCGCCGTTTTTCACATATTTCGAACAGTTTTCGGCGATAGCAAGCTGTATTTCCGGCAGTCTGCCGATATCGTTCGGAGATTTATAGCGCAGATCGGGTTTTTTGGCGATAACGCCAAGTCCGGAACACGGAACGTCGCAAATCACGCGATCGAAATGTTCGTCCCATTCGGAGATATGCTCCGCGCCGTTTTGTTCGCGCGTTTTAATTATATCGATTCCGAGCGATGCGGCGGTGCGTTCGATGAGCGACAGCTTATTTTTGTGCAGATCGCACGAAATAATGCTTCCATCATTGTTCATATCGAGCGCGATATGGAACGATTTACCGCCCGGGGCGGCGCAGGCGTCGAGGATATTCTCCCCCGGCTGCGCTCCGAGAGCGGCGGCGGCACGCTGCGAGGACGCGTCCTGAACATAGAAAAGACCGCCATATTGTTCGAGCAGTTCTGCTATCGGCGCGCCGCTGGCTATCGTAACGCCGCGCACTGTATTCGGTATAGCGGAAGCCGAGCAGCCCGACGAGTTCAACTCGTCCGCTACATACGAAACGTCGGCGCGAAGTGTGTTCACCGCGATATCGGTACGAGCTGTGCCGGTCAACGACGACATTATCTCCTCGGCGCGTTTGCCGTAGGATTTTGTCCACAGCTCGCAAAGCCATGCGGGCAGACTGTACCGCACGGAAAGATAGCGTATTTCATCTTTTTCGCGCTCGGGATAGATGATTCGCGAGCCGTCGCGCAGGAGCGAACGGATAACGGCGTTGACGAGCGACGCGGACGCCATTCCGCGCCGGCAGCGGTTTTTGCAAAGCTCGACTGCCTCATAAGCGGCGGCATGATCTGGGATACGGTCGAGAAAAAGTATCGAATAAAACGCGATTCTCAGCACACAGCGCACATCATCGTCGATATCGCGCGATGTAAAGCGGTTTATCTGATAATCGAGGGTGAGCTTGCGCTCAATGACTCCGTAAACGAGCGTTGTAAAGAGCGCACGGTCGCTCCCCTCGAGATTCCACCGCTTTATTGCGGCGTCAAGCTCGATATTGGAATATTTTCCGCCGCCGTCTATACGCATAAGCGAAACGAAGGCTGCGGCGCGAATGTTTTTTGACATTATTTACCTAATTTCATTAATTTAATATAATTTTTATCTGCGGTTTGAGCGGTTTGCTATCACGAGCAGACGAAGCAGGCTGGCAAGGGCGGTAAACAACGCGGCTACATAGGTGAGCGCCGCCGCTGTGAGGACCTTTTTCGAGCCGGACAGCTCGTCGGCGGTGAACATAGCCGATTCGTCAAGGCATTTAAGCGCTCTTGAGCTTGCGTTCATCTCGACGGGCAAAGTCACAAGCTGAAAGAGCACCGCGACGCCGAACAGCGCCGCGCCGATATAAGCGATCGGGGGATACGAAAACACTACGCCGAGCAGGACGAGCGGAAATGCGAGATTCGAGCCGATATTTGTCGCCGGAATAATGGCGGAGCGCAGCTTCATCGGTGCGTACTGCTCGGCATACTGCACCGCGTGACCGGCTTCATGCGCCGCAACTCCGACCGATGCCACCGAGGTACCGTCATAAACGTCGGCGGAAAGCCGGATAACATTCGTTTTGGGATCAAAATGATCTGTCAGCTTCCCGTCAACACGCGATACCGAGACATAGGATAGACCGTGACTGTCTAAAATACGCCGCGCGGCTTCGAAGCCGGTAACTCCGCGTGATGTTAACACCTTTTTATATTTAGCGAAGGTCGAGGTAACGTTCGCCTGCGCCATCATTGCGATTATCAGCGCAGGCAGTATGAATACCAGATATGTCCAGTCAAAAAACATAATTTTTCACCGGCTTTTTGTTTATTTTAACAATATTATTAGCGCTTGTTTGTAAAATCTCCGCAAACGGTAAAATTGTATAAAGGTAGATGGAAAAATTTATTTTATACCTAAAAATCCGAAATAAAAACTCAGATTTATAGTTTTTATTTCGTGTTTTTTCATTTTAAGACAAGACCTTGCGAATACCGCCCAGACGGTCGCCAATTTTTATTTTTCTGCCGTTTATAAAATCCTTGGCGGACATTTTTCCCTTGCCCTCGGGTATGACCGAGGTGATCTCGATGTAACCGTCGGCGCAGGCGACACGGATAACATCGCCGTCGAGCGGTGCGACGATTCCGGCGGGTTCGCGAGGCGGCATCCTGCACTCGCCCGGACGCGCCGATACTATTTTAAGCTTTTTGCCGTCCGGCAATGTGGTATAGGCAAGAGGAAACGGCGAAAGTCCACGTATTCTGTTGAAAACCTCACGCACGCCGACGCCGAAATCAAGCTCGCAGTCAGCGTTTTCGATCTTCGCGGCATAGGTCGAGCCTTCGCCCTGAGGAGTTTGAACGAGCGTTCCAGCCTCAAGCTCATGAAGCGTTTCAACAAGCAGGTGCGCGCCCATTCCGGCGAGCCTGTCGTGCAGAGTTTCAAAATTATCATCGTCGGCGATAGCCGTTTCGGCGCGGAGAAGCATATCTCCGGTATCGATTCCGGAATCCATTCTCATTGTGGTGATACCGGTGACGGCTTCACCGTCGATTATAGCACGCTGTATCGGCGCCGCGCCGCGATATTTCGGCAGCAGCGAACCGTGTATATTTATGCAGCCGTATTTTGGATAATCGAGCACATTCTGCGGCAGCAATTTGCCGTAAGCGGCGACGATTATAACATTCGGAGCGATTTCCCCGAGAAGTGCGGCGAACTGCTCTCCGCGTAGCGTCTGCGGCTGATATACGGCGATATTTCTTTCGAGAGCCAGCATTTTTACGCTGGACATGGCCATTTCCATATGCCGTCCGCGCGGCTTGTCCGGCTGCGTGACCGCTCCGGCGACGTCATAACCGGCGTCGAGCAGCGTAGCGAGCGAACACGACGCGAAATCTGGCGTTCCCATGAATAATATTTTTAATTTATCGGTCATTTTTTATTCTCCGGTCGTATAAACATTTTTGCGCGTCGTCAGGAATTGCGGTAATCCTCAAGCTCCTCGTCGGTCAGCATATGAACGGCGGCGGCGGTGAAAAGGATTCCGTCAAGATGATCTATCTCATGGCAGAACGCACGCGCCGCCAGATCGTCGCCCTCAACGGTAAACAGCTTACCGTCACGATTCATCGCGCGAACCTTGACGTGCTTGGGGCGGTCGGTGATTCCCCAGCGATTGGGGATTGAAAGGCAGCCCTCAAGCTCCTGCTGACGCTCGTCGCTTCTTTCGATTATCTCGGGATTTATAAGCTCTATCGTTTTGCCCTCCTCTACTTCAACGAGAACAATACGGCGGAGCACGCCGACCTGCACGGCGGCAAGTCCGCAGCCGCTCGCGTCGTGCAGCGTATCGCGCATATCGTCGAGCAGCCGGATTATATGCGGCGTAACGGCATCGACCTTACGGCTTTTCTTATGCAGCGTCGGATCGCTGTCCTTTATAATTTTTAGTATTGCCAACTTTTTCTACTCCTTTACAGCGTCATAAATTAGATGGATTTATATCGAACGCTATCGATATTTTTTTATACATAGTTTCGCCGAAATCGCGCAGCAGCATACGCATAAGCTCGCGCGTACGCTTGTTTGATACACATTTTACGACGAATTTCAACCGGAATTTGTTCTGCAATTTGTACAAATACGGCTCTATCGGTCCGAAAACAGCGATCTGAACGTCCGAAAAACGCTTGGACGCGGTTTCGCCGAGCCGACGCGCGAAATATTCGGCAGAAGCGGCAAGCTCGTTTTCAACGTCGCCTGTCAGCGTAACCGATATGATGTCGCAGAACGGCGGAAACATCAGCGTGCGGCGCAGAGCGATCTCATTCTGATAAAAGCTCTTATAATCCTGCGCCGCCGCGAAGCGAAGCACCGGATGCTCCGGACTGAAGGTCTGTATTACTGCCCTGCCCGCCGACAAACTGCCGTCTGAAGCGCGTCCGGCGCGTCCGACCACCTGTGTTATGAGGTCGAAGGTGCGCTCGGACGAGCGGTAATCGTCAAGATATAACGACATATCGGCGCTTAATACACCGACAAGGGTGACGCGCGGGAAATCATGCCCCTTTGCGACCATCTGCGTGCCGAGCAGGATATCGTATTCGCCGTCGCGGAATGCGGCGAGCATTGTATCGTACGAAAATTTCGTCGAGGTCGTGTCGGCGTCCATACGCATTACGCGGGCGGCGGGAAAGCTCTTGTGCAGCTCCTCTTCAACCTTCTGCGTTCCAAAGCCCATATAGCGGATATGCTCAGAGCCGCATTTCGGGCATTTCTGAGGAGTGACCGCGCGGTAGCCGCAGTAGTGGCATACAAGATAACCGCCGGCGTTTTTTGCCGTATGATAGGTGAGCGAAACGCTGCAGTGCGGACAGGTTATAACCTCTCCGCACATCGGGCAGGAGAGAAAATGATTGTAGCCGCGGCGATTGAGAAACAACACGCTCTGCTCGCCAGACACCAGATTTTTCTCAAGCTCGCCGCGAAGAACGTGTCCGAGAGCCGACATATCGCCCGCCCCGGTATCCTCGCGTACATCGCAGATATGCGCCTCCGGTATGACCGCCAGTCCATAACGGTTTTTCAGCTCGACAAGGGTATAAATTCCGCTTTCCGCTTTGTAATAGCTTTCAAGCGACGGCGTGGCGGAGGCGAGCAGCATGAGCGCATGATGATTGGCGCAGCGGTAGCGCGCTATGTCGCGGGCGTGATATCGCGGCGTCATGTCGGATTTATAGGTGCTCTCCTGCTCCTCGTCGATGACAATCATACCAATATTATCAAACGGCGCGAAAACCGCGCTGCGCGTTCCGACGCAGACATCGACCTCGCCTTTTTTCATACGCCGCCACGCGTCGAAACGTTCCCCGGCGGAAAGCGCGGAATGAAGCACGCAAACCTTATCGCCGTAATATGAGCGAAAAAACGCCACGGTCTGCGGCGTAAGCGAAATTTCCGGAATAAGCATGATCACCGAGCGTCCGCTTTCGCGCACCGTGTCGATCATACGCTTGATAACCCGTGTTTTTCCGCTGCCGGTGACGCCGTGAAGCAGCGCCGCTTTTGCCTCTCCGCTTTCAAACAGCGTTTTGAGCGTCTGCGCGGCGCTCTCCTGCTCGTCGGAGAGAATATTGCCGTCAGGCGGCGCGGCATCGAGCGAACCGTAGGGATCGCGATAGGAATCGACCTGCGTTATCTCGATATGACCCGCGTCGCACAGCGCCTTCAGCTGCGCCGGAGTCGCCGCAAGCTCGCTTTTAAGACGGTCGAAGGTAGTTTTGCCGTTACCGCACAGATAATCGATTATCGCCGCCTGCTTTTTACCGCGCGGTCTGACCGGATTTTCATTCTCGGACGCCTGCGCGTAATAAATATATCTCGAACGGCTTCCGTCGCGCACCTCCGCGCCGCGCTCTATCGCTCCGGCCAAAAGCAGAGCGGCTATCGCCTTTGGTGCGCTGTCGCCAGCTTCGTCGCGTATGCGGCTGTCGGTCGCTTCTCCGACGCGCGATATGAAATTGTAAACGGTCATCATATCGTCAGTCACTCTGCCGCCGGAAAGCGGCGCCGCGATCTTGTAATATTCGATCAGCTTTGAAAGTGACTGCGGCGGCAGTATGGTGCGCACTGCGTCGCCGACCGTGCAGAAGGTCTGCTCCTTCATAAATGCGCAAAGCCCGAGCATCTCGGAATTGAGCGTTACGCTCTCGTTTATGATCTGCTCGACCGGCTTCATGCGCTCGATTGGGAAATCGCTCTCCGCGAGCGTTTCGACGACCAGCGCGGCGCGCCGGCGGTTGCCGCCGCCGAACGGCACCTTGACAAAACAGCCGGCGGCGACGCTCCCTCTCATCTCCGCCGTGATATAATAATCATAGCTCTTGTCGGCGTGATAGGGCGCGTCGATAAGATGCACCCGCGCGACAAGCGGAGAAGTCAACATAAAGCATCACCGCCTAAAAAATATATTTATATCTGAAGAAAAAAGGCGTTATTCGACGTCTTTTCCGCCGTCCTCACCGTCATCATTGTCATCATTGTCATCATTTTCAACGTCCTCCGGCTCATCAGCCTCCGGAAACGCGTCGTCGTCGTCGAGCGTCGTATCGTCGTCGATACGGTCGTCGATAACCTTTTCGGTTTTGATGTTATGCTCGCGGCGTTCCTTTTCGGCTTGTTCAAGCTCCTCGCGCTCCTTGAGCTTTTCCGCCTGATAAGCAGGCTCGAGCGATTCGTCATTGATCTTGTATTCGCCTTGATATAAGCGCTTGATGGCGCTCTTGACCGCTTTTTCGTCTCGGAATTCGCGTTTTATCATCGATGCGAGCGTTTTATCGGTTTCCTTGTTGGCGAGCAGCTTTTCGGCGATCTCGCGCTGAGCGACATATTCGTCGGTGACCATGCGGGCGCACTTCGAGGTTGCGATTACAAGGGTATAACGGTTATATTTGCCGCTTTGTGACAATTCTTCGATCGAGGGATATATCATATTTAAGCTCCTTTAATATTATATGGCTGACGGACGATAAATTAGAATACTTCTGATTAATTCGCCGAAGCGTTGATATCAAGAGCGTTCAGCCCTTGTATTTCAACATTGGCGCAGACGAATTACACATTATTCAGAGATTCCCGGCGCACAAGCGCACGCTCCGGGCTGATAATCACTGCATTTCGCGCACGAATTTGTCATAAAAACCGCGGCACAGCTTGGTGCGCATGGCGGCGGCGCGGACAATCGTCAGAACATCGTCGGCGGCGCGGTCTATCCTGCCGTATTCGTTTACGACGAGATAATCGAACTCATCGAAATAGTTAAGCTCCTCGCGCGCCTTATCGAGCCTGCCGCGAATTTTTTCTTCGCTTTCCGTGCCGCGCTCGCGAAGTCTGCTCTCAAGCTGCGAAAAGCTCTCGGGCAGCAGCCATATCAGCACAGCCGACGGATACAGCTTGCGGATGGCAAGCGCTCCCCTTACGTCGATATCAAGCAAAACATTGCGACCGGCGTCGAGCTGCATATCGATCTGTGAGGATA
>JBAXZA010000032.1:0-10459 GCA_041670545.1 Eubacteriales bacterium
AAATGCCGCGATTTCGCGCTCAAATATGTCGACAAGCAGCGCGACGGCTTCAAGCGTCTTGGCATCGTCGCCGACTGGGAGCATCCCTATATCACCCTTCAGCCCGAATTTGAGGCGAAACAGATCGAAATATTCGGCGAAATGGCAAAAAAAGGCTACATCTACCGCGGCTTTAAGAGCGTTTACTGGTGTCCCGACGACGAGACCGCTCTCGCCGAAGCCGAGATCGAATATAAAGACGACAAATGCGAATCCATCTTTGTCAAATTCAAAGTCGAAAACGATAACGGCAAGCTCGGCGCGCTCTGCGACCTTTCAAACACCTATTTCGTTATCTGGACGACCACGACATGGACTCTCCCCGGCAACCTCGCGATCTGCCTGAACGCCGATTACGAATATATTCTCATGAAGGTTCCCTCCGGCGAAACCTATATCGTCGCCAAGGAGCTTGCGGACAGCGTCGCAAAGGCTGCGAACATCGAAAGCTATGAGGTTATGGGAACGCTCAAAGGCTCAGATTTCGAGCTTATGACCGCGCGTCACCCCTTCCTTGACCGCTCGTCGGTGATACTCAACGGCGCTCACGTCACCCTCGAAGCCGGCACGGGCTGCGTTCATACCGCCCCCGGCTTTGGTGCGGACGACTTTGACATCTGCCACGCGTACGACGCCTCCGGCAAAACAAATATCGGCGTCATCGTTCCGGTCGACGCCAAGGGCTACCTCACCGCCGACGCCGGAAAATACGCCGGTCTGCGCTACAACAAGGCGAACGAAGCAATATTTGCCGATATCAAGGAAAGCGGCGCGCTGCTCGCCTCCGAAACGATAACTCACAGCTATCCGCACTGCTGGAGATGCAAAAACCCCATCATCTACCGCGCGACCGAGCAGTGGTTCGCGTCGGTTTCGGCTATGACCGAAGCCGCCGTCGCAGCCTGCGATTCGATCGGCTGGTATCCCAAATGGGGCAAGGAACGCATGATCGCAATGATACGCGAGCGCAACGACTGGTGCATCTCGCGTCAGCGCAACTGGGGCGTTCCGATACCGATATTCTACTGCGCAAAGTGCGGCAAGCCTATCATAAACGACGAAACGATCAGAAAAATATCCGATCTGTTCCGCGCCGAGGGTTCTAACGCATGGTACCGCCGCGACGTTTCCGAGCTTATCCCCGACGGACTGACCTGCCCCGACTGCGGCTCGCATGAATTCACCAAGGAAACCGACATCATGGACGTTTGGTTCGATTCCGGTTCCTCACATTCGGCTGTGCTTGAACAGCGCGAGGAGCTTCGCGCGCCCGCCGATATCTATCTTGAGGGCGGGGATCAGTACCGCGGCTGGTTCCAGTCGTCGATGCTCACATCCATCGCCGCGCGCGGCCGCGCTCCGTACAAGCAGATCATCACTCACGGCTGGACGGTCGACGGCGAGGGCAAGGCAATGCACAAATCGCTCGGCAACGCCGTATCGCCAGACGAGGTAATACGCGACTGGGGCGCAGATATTCTTCGTCTGTGGGTATCGTCGGTCGATTATACAAACGACGTCAAGCTGTCAAAGGATATACTCAAGCAGCTTTCCGAGGTCTACCGCAAAATACGCAACACCGTCCGTATCCTGCTCGCGAATATTGGCGATTTCGATCCCGACCGCGACACCGTTTCGGACGACAAGCTGCGTGAAATAGACAAATGGGCGCTCTCGCGTCTCAATACGGTGCTTAAAAACGTCACCGACGCGTATGAAAATTACGAATTCCATCTGATATTCCACGAACTGAACAATTTCTGCACGGTCGATATGTCTAAATTGTACGTCGACATCACAAAGGACCGCGTTTATGTCGAGCTTGCGGACAGCGAAGCCCGCCGCGCGGCGCAGACGGCGATGTACCGTATCCTCCGCACCATGACGCTCATGCTCGCACCGCTGCTCACCTTTACCGCCGAGGAAATTTGGGCGGCAATGCCGCATAACGCTTCCGACGACCGCCGCAGCGTGCTTTTCAACGAGATACCCAAGTACGATGCAGACTGCCCGTACGCGGCTCTCGAGGCTCACTGGGACGCGCTGTTTGATCTGCGCGACGCCGTTATGAAGAAGTTAGAGGACGCCCGCACCGCCGGAATAATTGGCAAATCGCTCGAAGCGAAGGTCACTATAACCGCGTCGGGCGAGCAGTACGACATACTCGACAGCTTCCGCGATCAGCTCGCGGCGATATTCATCGTTTCGCAGGCAGAGCTTGTGCGCGGCGAGGGTGCGCTCGACGCCGCAGTCGCCGCAGCCGACGGCGAAAAGTGCGACCGCTGCTGGATGCACTCGACCGAGGGCGTTAAAACCGAGGACGGCTTCCTCTGCGCCCGCTGCGCAAAGCTGGTACTGTAAAAATTTACCACATCAGTGTACGGCTCGTATGCCGATATCGTTTTAAGATTGCAGTTTTCACATAAATCATATACCACTCTCCCCGATGCCGCGACGCGATATCGGGGAGTTTCGGTAATTATTTCGCCGTCAATCGGCTTTGGAGTTTCAAATGCAGTTTCTCATCTGGATACTGACCGCGCTCGGCGTCGTCGCGGCGGATCAGTTCACAAAATGGCTTGCGGTGACCTATTTAAAACCGCTCGGAAGCGTCGGATTTATTCCGCATATTATGGATCTGACCTACCTTGAAAACAAGGGCGCGGCGTTCGGAATGTTTTCGGACGCCCGCTGGGTGCATATGTCAGTGTCGACCGTCGCCGTTATCGCTATCATCATATATATGTGCCGGACAAAGCAGCGTTCGCGCCTGCTCGCCGTTTCGGCGGGAATGATAATCGGCGGCGGCATAGGCAATCTCATCGACCGCTTTTTTGTCGGCTATGTAGTCGATTTCTTCGAGCCGATATTCGTCAATTTCGCAGTGTTCAACGTCGCCGATTCATTCGTATGCGTCGGAGCGGCGCTGCTGTTCATCTATGTTCTGATGTACGACCGCAAAAACGGTTCAAAGAGCAAAACGCCGACGAATAATTCTGTTTCCGGCGATAATTCAAACGGTGACGGCAATGGCTGACGATATTAATCTCGTCGCAGGCGATATAAAGGACGTGGTTGCCGCAATTAACCTCAATGAAAACGACCTCAGCGCCGGGCTTGACGGCGAAAATATCGATGAAGCAGACGCGGACAGCGGTATTATCGCCGTCACGGCTGAGAAATCGGACGCCGGACAGCGGCTTGACGTTTTCGTTTCGGAATACGCGTCGCTTACGCGTTCGTCCGCACAGAAGCTCATCGAAGAGGGCGGCGTAACGGTCAACGGCGAGCTGCGCGCAAAAAAATATATCCTGTGCGCGGGCGACGCCGTCCGCGTCGACATTCCAGATCCTGTGCCGGACGACGCTCAGCCCGAGGATATTCCGCTCGACATCGTCTATGAGGACGACTGCATGATAATCGTCAACAAGCCGAAGGGCATGGTCGTGCATCCGGCGGCGGGCCACAGCGGAGGAACGCTGGTCAACGCCCTGCTCTATCACTGCGGCGCAAGCTTATCCGGCATAGGCGGCGTCTTGCGTCCGGGAATAGTCCACCGGATCGACCGCGATACCAGCGGTCTGCTCTGCGTCGCGAAAAACGACGCCGCGCACCTTTCGCTCGCGGCTCAGATCAAGGAGCGCCATATGCAGCGCGTCTACGAAACCATCGTCTGCGGTACGCTTGAAACGCGCGGCGCGGCATATGACTCTGCCGCAATGTATAACGGCGGCGGGACTTCGGCGAACGACATCTGCGGCACGATAGACGTTCCGATCGGACGTCACCCGACCGACCGCAAGCGTATGGCGGCAGTGAGCGGCGGCCGCGCCGCGGTGACGCATTATCAGACGATACGAGTTTTTGACACAGCGCGAGGAGGCTTCGGAACATTTACTCACGCAAAATGTATGCTCGAAACCGGACGAACGCACCAGATACGCGTTCACATGGCGCATATCGGACACCCAGTCCTCGGGGACGAGGTATACGGACGCAGAAACCGCTTCGAGCGTGAAAACGCCGATATCCTGCGCGGTCAGTGTCTGCACGCGCGGACGCTTGAGCTTGTGCATCCTGTGACCGGCGCTCTCATGCGTTTCGATTCGCCCCTGCCGCAATATTTTACCGCGATGCTCGATAAGCTGTCGCGTCTGGAGGAAAACTGACCGTATGAAAGACCTTTCGCACATACTCATCGCCTCGGATATCGACGGCACATTTCTCGATTCGCACGGAAAAATTGTCGGACGCAATATCGACGCTATCGAGCGCTTCAAATCGGAGGGCGGAAGCTTCGCCTTCTCCACAGGGCGCTATGAAACCACACTTCCAGAGGTCGTTCCAAATTTTGATAAAATCATGAACGTCCCCGGAATATTCTGCAACGGCGCGTATATATACGACGCGGACTCGCGCGAAATACTCGACGGCGTATGGATGGACGGCGAGAGCACCATCGGCATACTGCGCGAGGCGGAAAGGCTGTTTCCGAACATCGCGATACGCTTCACCTCTCCCGAGGGACCGGCCTTCATCGACGGCAAGCCTGACGCTTCGCTCGACCTCGGCAAATGGTCGAAAATATTGTTCATCGACAATAAGGGCGACCTTGAGCCGGTGCGTGAATATATAATGAATAAATATCCGGGCAGATTCTCGTTCAGCAAATCGTGCAGCGTTCTGCTTGAGATGCTCGACATCGGTGCGACTAAGGGAACGATGCTCGATCGGCTCAAAATAATCATGGAAAAACGGCTTGGACACAGCGTGACGGCTTACGCCATCGGAGATTACGAAAACGATCTCGATATGCTCCGCCACGCCGACGTCGCCGCGTGTCCCTCAAACGCGCTCGATACGGTGAAAAACATCTGCACCGTTCATGTCCGCTCATGCTCGGACGGCGCTGTCGCCGATCTCATCGAATATATCGAAAACAACGCATAACGCATATAACAGCACTATACTTTACCTTTTTGGGGAGTTATAAACATGACACTGAAAAATAAACGGACAAACGGCGGCTTCACCCTGACCGAGGTAATCGTGACGCTCGTCATCATCGCAATTCTCGCCGCAATAATGATTCCCTCGCTCGCCGGATATATCAATAAGGCGCGCGAAAAAGCCGCTGTTGCCGAATGCCGAGCTGCTGTCGTCGCCGCGCAGACCTTCGCGTCGGAGCTTTACTCCGAGGGGAAATGCACCCCGACCGAGCTTATCGCGAAGAAAAGCGAAATAATAAAGCTTGCCGAGATCAAAGGTGAACTTATCGAGGTAAACTGCGGGACAAGCGCGGCGAAGATAATGACGCTGATATACCGTGCGTCAAACGGCAAATATGTGCTGTACAAGGACGAATGCTACACCGTTTCGGACGATATGCCGAGCGGCTACACCATCGTAGGATACAAATCCACAAGTGAAAGTCTGCTTGCCGACGCAATCGATAAATCAGATAATAAAAACAACGTATGGAATGTTCTGCGCGACCTTTATAAGAACGCCTACGGCGGCGCAAACCCCTCCCTTTCGGAATCCGAACGGCAGTATCTTGCGAAATTAAACTCCGCCACCCTCGATTCGCTGACGTGGAAGCCCACGCTGCTCGGCAAAAACGGCGGCGACGGCATATTAATGATCGCGTCGTCCGACAGCAGCAGTCAGAATAACGCCTATATGGTGTATTATAACGGCAGTTATTACTGTCACCAAAACGGCTATGGAGCATATGACAGCAAGTTTGTATCAGATCAGGGGACGTTTGACGTGACTGATCTCACCTCTCCTCCTGCATCCGGCGCACGCTGGGAGAAGATAGCATAGACGGCTGCCATATGTATTATTATACATATAATTGCATAATAAAAGTCCGTGAACTGTTTATTACAGCTCACGGACTTTTATGTCACCGTGTATTTATTTTTCGCTCGGATAATTATCTCCTCGCCATGTTTTTAATGGTAAAACGTCGCCGTCAGATCATATCTCTTACGCGAAGCTCGCAGCCGACGGAATCGGCGATGGCGCGGCAGCGTTCGATCTCCTCGGGCGGTATCGTCGTATCGACCACCGAAAGAATCACGCGCGGAACGTAATTTTTGACCTTGCGCGCGAAATCCAGCAGTCCCTCGTACGCGTTTTCATACTGCGGATGGCAGATGCGCTCATATTCGGCGGGATCGGCGGTGTTCAGGCTTATCGAAACGACGTCGAACGCTCCATCGAATTTTTCGGTAACGTCATGACCGGCGATAAGATTCGCGTGACCGTTGGTATTTATGCGGACGGGCAGCGTATGCTTCGCCTTGAACGCCTTTGCGACGGCGATAATGTCGTCCAGACGCTCGGTCGGCTCGCCGTAGCCGCAGAATACCAATTCGGTGTATTTTGAAAGGTCGCGGCGTTCGATATCGGCTGTAATTTCTTCGACGGTCGGCTCGCGGTCGAGCCACAGATTGCCGTAGAGCGTATCGCCGTACGAGCGCACGCAGAATTCGCAGGCGTTCGAGCAGCGGTTGGTCGAATTTACATAAAGTCCGGTCTGATCTTCATATGTTATTATCATCATATTATTACATCTCCTGTGGGGTTATACGATAAAAACGCAGCGCGTTTTCGCGGGTAAGCCGCGCTAAGACTTCGATAGTCTGTCCGCGAAGCCCCGCCGCCGTTTCCGCCGTGTAACGCAGATAACCCGAATGATTTTCCCGTCCGCGCATTGGCACCGGCGCGAGATACGGACAGTCGGTTTCTATCATTATCCGGTCGTCCGGTACGCTTTTGACCACCTCGGCGATGCGCGACGCGTTTTTGAAGGTTATCACTCCGGTGAACGATATGTACCACCCGAGCGATACAAGCTCCCGCGCGGTTTCGGCGCTGCCCGAATAGCTGTGAAACACGCCGCGCGCGCCGCGATGCCGCCGGACGGCGTCCATGCAGTCGCCGTGCGCCTCGCGGTCATGAACTACGACCGGGTAACCGGTTTCTTCGGCTAAGGCGAGCTGCGCGTCAAACCATTTCATCTGAATATCACTCGGGGTATCGTCATAGTGATAGTCAAGCCCGATCTCGCCTATCGCGCGGCATTTCGGATTTGAAAGCAGCGAACGCAGGGCGTCGAGCGTACCAGCGATATCGTCATAGCGCATACAGTCGGACGGATGGATTCCGCAGGCGGCGTAAATATTCTCATAGCGTCCGGCAAGCTCAAGCGACGCCGCCGAGGTTTCAAGGTTCGTGCCGATGTTTGCGATATACGAAACCTCGCCCGTGGAAAACAACTTATCGAGCAGCGCGAAGCGTTCGGGCGTATCTCCGTCGGGATTATCAAAGCGGCTGTCGTCATAGTGCGCGTGCGCGTCGAAAAGGGCGAGCGGAGAAGGTGTCATCTCACGCGTTCTCCCAGCGGAGTTTCGGAGTCAAGGAATACGACGCGTATCGTTTCCTCGCCCGACGCGAGTATCATTCCGCTGCTCTCGATTCCGCAGAGCGTCGCCGAAGCGAGGTTGGCGACTACAATAACCTTTTTGCCGACAAGCTCCTCGGGCTTATAGAATTTCGCGATGCCGCTTACCACCTGACGTTTTTCATAGCCGAGATCAAGCTGTAATTTCAGCAGCTTTTTCGCCTTGGGAACGCTCTCGCAGCCTATGATCTGCGCGGTACGAAGCTCGACGGTCTTGAAATCGTCGATTCCGATAACGGCGCAGCCCTCAGGCGCTGTCACGGCGCTCACCGGCTTGCTTTCGGCTTGCGCCGCCTGACGCTCCGCTTCGATCTCGGCGAGCATTTTGGCGTCGTCGATACGCGCGAACAGCATCTCCGCCCTGCCGGTCGGAACGCCGGACGCAAGACCGCCAAAATCGGTCGTGCGGACATCGGTCGAAAGCTGCGCGAAGATTTTCTCCGCCGTTTCGGGTATGAACGGCGTGAGCAGCACCGCACCTATACGTATGGTTTCGAGCAGATTATATATCACCGTCGCGAGTCTGGGACGGTCGGCTTCGTTTTTCGCGAGTATCCACGGCGTCGTTTCGTCGATATATTTGTTCGCGCGGCGCAGCATCTCAAATACGGCGTCGGACGCGTCGGCGATGTGATAGCCGTCCATTTCCGTTTTATATACCTCAAGCGCCTTAACAGCGCAGGCTTTGAGGTCGCGGTCAAGCTCTGTTTCCTCTGCGGGAGATGGTATCACGCCGCCGAAATATTTGCCCGTCATGGCGATCGTGCGGCTGACGAGATTGCCCAGATTGTTCGCCAGATCGGAATTATAACGTGCGATGATATTTTCGTAGGTGATGCTGCCGTCGGAATTGTAGGGCATCTCGGCGAGCACATAGTGACGCACGCCGTCCACTCCGAAGCGGCGGACGAGATCGTCCGCGTAAATTACGTTGCCGCGCGATTTGGACATTTTGTCCGCGCCGAAATTGAACCACGGATGCGCGAATATCTTCTTCGGCAGCGGCAGATCGAGCGCCATGAGTATTATCGGCCAGTAGATGGTGTGGAAGCGGATGATATCCTTACCGATGATATGAACGTCGGCGGGCCAATATCGGTCGAATTTATCGGTATGAACGATCGTTCCGTCGTCCTTTATATCATAGCCGAGGGCGGTGATGTAGTTTGAGAGCGCGTCTATCCACACATAAATGACGTGCCGCTGGTCAAAGGTGACCGGTACACCCCATGAAAACGAGGTGCGCGACACGCACAGATCCTGAAGTCCCGCCTTGAGGAAGTTGTTGACGATTTCCTTTTTGCGCGATTCAGGCTCGATAAAGCCGGGGTTATCGTCGATATACTTCATCAGACGGTCGGCGTAGGAAGACATACGGAAGAAATAGGCTTCCTCCTTCATGCGCTGAACGGGACGTCCGCAATCTGGGCATTTGCCGTCGACAGCCTGCGTATCTGTGAAGAACGCCTCGCAGGGGGTGCAGTACCAGCCCTCGTATTCGCCCTTGTAGATATCGCCCTTGTCATAGAGCTTTTTGAAGATGTTTTTCACCGCGTGCTCATGATAATCGTCGGTGGTGCGGATGAATTTATCGTAGGTCGTGTTCATCAGATCCCAGATGCCGCGTATTTCTCCGGCGACACCGTCGACATACTGCTGCGGAGTAATTCCGGCTTCATGAGCCTTGTTCTCGATTTTCTGACCATGCTCGTCCGTACCGGTGCAGAAATATACGTCATAGCCCATCATGCGCTTGTAGCGGGCGATGGCGTCGGTCATGATGATTTCGTATGTATTGCCGATATGCGGCTTTGCGGACGCATAGGCAATCGCGGTGGTAATATAAAATTTTTCTTTATTGGTATCCATAAGCTTCACCTTTCGTGAAATAGTTTATTTATTTTCGCTTTCGGAGTCGGATATATCGTCCGGTGCGATCTTGGTGTCGTCGTATATTCCGTCGTCCGTCAGGGTCTGGGTATCGCTTTCGCTCCCGCGCGGAAATTCCGTCATGACGGAATCGGCATAGGCGCGGTTTATATCGAGCAGATATGACGCATACACGGCGTTTGTCGTCAGAATATATGGTATGACATATATCACCGCCGCGATGCCGAGCGTCATCACCGACAGTATTATCCAGCCGGTAAAGCCGAGCTGAAGCCTTATGCACTCGCATTTATGCCCCCGCATTATGCGTGAGCTGCATTTGAGAGCGCGGCGTATGCTTGCAAAACGGTATTCAAAGGCTAAGTGGAGCGCCATATAATATCTGGTGAGGAATATAACGCAGGCTATGACCGCCGCGCAGCATAGGACGCTGACAGCCGCCAGCGCGGCGCAGGCATAGGCGTAGCTTCCGAAGGACAGCGCATAGGAAAACGCGAAGCGCGCGCCGTAGACTCCGAGCAGAAGCAGAACGGCGGGTATCGTCCATCTCCAAAAGTAGGAGAGGAATATGTTATAGGTGTAAAGCAGGGGCGTCGAACGGGAAAAGGGCGCGAATATATCCGAAAACGCGGGATTTTCGCCGGATTTTCCAATTTCCTCGCCAAATATCCACGCGTTTGTATCATTTTGCGGGAATTTTCCGCAAATTGAGCTTACATAGCAGTAAAGCCCGCAGAAAAGCGGCACACAGCACAAAACGGTCATTATATCGCCGAGATAATACTCGAAAAACGTATAAAGCCCGCTCTTATGAAGCCGGAGATTGGAATATACCGCTTCGTCGATAATTCCGAACACCGCGCCGCAGAGATACCGCACCGAAGTCATGATGAGCATGAAGAAAAGTACGGCGAAAATGAGCGGAAGCAGATTTCCGCTCATCGCCGCCCTTGCCTCGCGGCGGAAAAACCGCAGACGCCGGCGATTGTTCGCACCGACATTGTCGCTGATATGCGGCTGACGCGCCGATATATATGACGAATAAATGGCGTCGCT